>JAQUHK010000091.1 GCA_028683655.1 Alphaproteobacteria bacterium | reverse complement strand
AAAAGCGAGGCCGCATTACTGGGGACCACCGAGCCGCCATAAATCACGGGCACCGTCTCGCCCATCACGCCAAGCGAGCGACGCACGAGTTGATGGACATGGCGAATCTCATCAGGGCTAGGGGTCTCCCCCGAGCCGATGGCCCAGACCGGCTCATAAGCAACCACAAGCTGAGAGGGGTGGAACTTTTCAGGCAAAGAGCCTGTCAGTTGCTCGGTAATCGCTTCCTGGGTTGCGCCAGCGGCCCGTTGCTCCAGCGTCTCGCCGATACAAACGATGGTGGTCAATCCTGCAAGTTGGGCTCCGGCGACCTTCTTGGCCACCAGCTGATTCGTCTCGCCATAGGCCGCCCTGCGCTCGGAATGCCCCAAAATGACATAGCGGCAGCCGATATCGGCCAGCATCCCCGCACTGACGTCCCCCGTATAGGCCCCATGATTCGCATAGTGGCAGTCCTGCGCGCCCAGCAAAACGGGCGTATCCATCAGAGCCTCGGAAATCGACCAAATCAGGGTCGCGGGCGGACAAAGCACAACATCGAAGGAAAGCGGTATCTCGCTTTGAGCGCGATTGGCAACCTCCTTGGCCAGATTGAGGCCAGAGGTCAGCCTTCCATTCATCTTCCAGTTTCCAACGATGATTTTACGTCTTTTCGCCATAAGCGTTCCCATGAGGCATGAAGGTGTGCAAGAAAAGAGAGGAAGGTCTGAGTCCAAACCTGTTGCGGGCAGCATAGACTTTTATCATACTGCACCGCAATCGAGAATCACACGATCGCGATGTCTTTCAAGATGTCGTCCAGAAAAAACACAAGGAAATCTTCATGCTGCAAATCATGCGCGAACTCGCCAAATCCTGGATTTTCAAAAGCCTTATGGGCCTGCTGGTCGTCAGCTTCGGCATCTGGGGTATCGGCGATATGTTTCGCACCAATCCCGCCCAGCGCACGGTCGCAACGGTCGGGAGCCAGAAGATTCCCGTCCACGCCCTTGAGTTCCGCTTTCAGGCCGAGCTGCCGCAAGCCCGCAAGAATTTCGGACCTGACCTGACCGCCGATCAAGCCCGTCGTCTGGGCCTTCTTGACAACGTCTTAAGCGTCATGATGGAGGAACTGGCTTTTGATCAGGACGCGACACAGCTGGGGATCGAGGTCCCCCATGCCTACATCATGAAAAGGCTGGCCGAAGACCCTTCCCTGCGCACCAAGGATGGCGCGTTCAATGCCGAGCTGTGGCATCATGTGCTGGGCAAGTCGGGAATGACCGAACAGACTTTTCTCTCACTCGAGACAAAGGGAGCCGCAAGGCAGCTTCTGCTCGCCGGCCTGACCGCCAATGCCGAGCCACCCAAGACGATCGTCGACAACCTCTATCGGGCCCGTGGCGACAAGCGCATTTTGGAAGTCGTCACACTGAACAACGACAGCCAGAAAAGTGCGCTCAGCACTCCCAAGACCGACGAGATCGAGGCTTATTACAAAGCCAACGAGTCCAAGTTTATCGCGCCGGAATATCGCGGCATCACCATCGGCGCGCTGACGACACAAGACATCAGCAAAGACGTTCGGATTGACGATGCCGAGTTGAAACAGGCTTATGAAACCCGCGCGGCAGAACTTGCCGATCCGGAAACCCGCGACCTTGTTCAAATCGTCGTGCAAGACGAGGCTAAGGCCAAGACCATCGCCAAGCAGGCTCAAGATGAACACAATCTGGCCACGGCCGCCAAGAAAAGCGGGCTGACCCCGATCACGATGGACAAGATCGATGAAAAGAACATCCTGCCCGAACTTTACACAACCGTCTTTGCCCTGACGGAAGGACAGGTTTGCGAACCGGTCAAAAGCGCGCTCGGCTGGCACGTTATTCAGGTGAAAAAGATTCACGATGGGGGCACACCCTCTTTCGAGGAAGCCAAGACAAAACTGGCCGAAAGGCTCCGCGAAGAACGCGTCGGCGACCTCGTCGCCAAGACTGTCAACCAGCTTGATGACGATCTGGCTGGCGGAAAACCTCTGGAAGATATTTCGGAACAGCTCGGCCTACACCTCACGCGCTTTGCCGCGCTTGACAACAAGGGGATCACACCGGATGAAAAACCGGCGGAGGCTCTGCCTGCCAAGGAAGTAACCTTGCCGTCCGCGTTCTCACTTGAGAGCGGCGAAACCGGGCAAGTCCTTGACGACGGCAAAGGCACCTATTACGTCGTGCGCGTCGATCAGGTCACACCCAGTCAGGTCCGCCCGCTTGATGACGTCAAAAAAGAAGTCGTCAAGGCTTGGGAGAAAGATCAGCTTGAAATCAAAGCCGCCGCTGCCGCCGAAGCCATGGCCCAGAAAATGCGCGACGGACAAAAAGCGACCAGCTTTGCTTCACAGCCGGGTGTGGAGGTCCGCCTCTCCAAACCCGTTTCCCTTTTGGGCGACATGGATAAAAACATTCCCGTGAATGCGCTGCGTCAACTCCTCACCATGAAAAAGGGTGACGTGACGACGGCCTCAAACGAGGGGAAACAATACATCCTGCGCCTAAGCGACATCGTCCCCGTTGACCCCGCCAAGCCTGAGGCCTCGCGCCGCAAGGTCTTGGATGATATAGAAGAAAAAATGCCCCGCGACCTGATCGAAGCGTATTCGAACTATCTGCATACGGTTTTCCCGTTCACGACAAACCAATCGCTTTTCGACAGCTTGAAAAACAGAGGTCAGTAACGCGTTAAAAATAAAGAGGCGGAGAGGTAATCGGGTATTAACCTCTCCTCCCTTAAACTAGTTCCCATGTTACGGTTTGGCTTGTTTTTTCTGGTGACGTCGATGGTCTTGCCTGTTCCTTGTGCGCAGGCAGCCGGTGCTGAGGCGCGTGAAGTCGCAAGACTCAACAACTGTACCCCCAAGAAGGTCGAGGTCTATCAACAAAAAGTTGGCAGTGAGGCCCAAACCATCTACAAGGTCGAATGCGTTACGCCCAAGGCCGTTGACGATAAGGGCCCTCAGGCCGCCAGTGCCGTTCTTATTCAATGCAACGGCGGATTATGCGCTATGCTGCGTCCGCTCTACCCTTCCTCAAACTGATGATGATGCGATAACAAAATGACAAAAGACAAACCTGACGAGCTTGTCGTAATTACCCAAGGACAGCTTGATGACATCATCGCCAAGCACGAAGCCTTTAAGGGCGGAAGAGCCAATGGCGCGCGCGCCGTTCTTCTCCATCACGATTTAAGCGGTCTGAACTTTGGCAAACACGACCTGTCGAATGCCGATTTCAGCGGGTCGCTTCTTGTCGGGGCCAACTTCGAGGAAACAAAACTTGAATGCGCCGTTTTCTATGCCTGCGATTTGCGTAAAGCCAACTTCCGCAACGCCAACATGATCCGCACCGATTTGCGCGGCGCGTGCTTGCGCGGCGCGATCATGGCCGGCGCGAACCTGAGCGAAGCGGACTTGCGCGAAGGTGCTTACGCCACCTTCGATCCCGATAAAGGACTGACCTTTGCCAGCGACAGTGCCGAATGGAAAAAGGGCACGGGCGGCGTCGATTTGCGCGGCGCGAATCTGGGGTCGGTCAAATTATGCGGCGCGATCGCGACGAACTCGAATTTCGAAGACGCCAACCTTGCCAAATCGACCTTTGTCAAAGGCAATCTGACTGGAGCCAATCTGGCCGGGGCCAACCTTGAAGGCGCGGATCTCAGCCAGTGCGAAATGAAGGACGTCTCGCTACGCGGGGCCAACCTGACCGGCGTGCTGATGGATTATTCGAACCTCGACAATGTCGATCTGTCGGGTGCCCTCACCGACCAGCCGACGGGCCACACGCTCAGCGAACACGAGCTGCCGCTCGACCAGTTGATCGCCCTGCACCAGCTGTGGCTCAAAACCCAAGGCGATGAAGGCAAAAAACTTGATCTGACCGATTACGATCTGCGGAACGCGCCCTCGATGGTCGGCGCGAATATGACCATGCTTGTTGCCGAACGGGCGGTCTGGTACGGCCTTGATCTTTCCCAAATCAATCTTCAGGCCGCAACCTTGCGCAGCAGCGATTTCCGCCAGTGCACCATGACCCATGCGGATTTGCGCGGCTCCAACTTCAACAAGTGCAACATGGTCAGTGCCAAATTCACCAAGGCGCGGCTTGAGCCCTTATTCTTCGATGGCAACCGTCTGCTGAAAACCTCTTTTGCCGAAGCGAACCTGCGCTATTCCGATTTTTCGGGAGCCGTGCTGCGCGATGCGGATTTCTCCGGCGCGGACCTGAGCTTTGCCAATTTCACTGGGGCCGACACCACCGGTGCGGATTTCAGTCGCGCGATCATGAAAGATACGGTTATCAGACGGCTAACGTAGCCTGTTTACGACAACTTTCCTGCGCCTTTTGCCAGCGAAGAAGGCTTTCGTCTTTCATCACGGGCAAGGTGGAACACACGGCTTGGCTGTCTTCAAGATTGCCCGTTCCGAACAAAGCAATATCCGCCCCCGCCTCAAGCACGGCCAGACCGCGTTCAGCCAAGGGCATTTTGAGGCTGCCCATCGACACATCGTCCGACAAGATCAGCCCCGCGTACCCTATTCTGCCGCGAATGATCTCGGCATGCGCCTTCTTCGACAGGGAAACCGGAAAGTCGTTGTCGATCGCACGAAACAGCACATGACAATTCATGGCGAGCGGGGCCTCGCGCAGAGCGATGAACGGTTTAAAATCCGCCTCCAGCTCTGATAACGGCGCATCGACAAACGGTAAATCAATGTGCGGATCAACCTGCACGCGCCCGTGTCCGGGCATATGTTTGATAATGGGAAAAATACCTGAATCCAGATAGGTTTGAACAACAAGACGGCCACAAGCCGCGACCACTTCGGGATCGGCACTCACGGTGCGATCCCCGATGGCCTCGGAAGCACCCTCGATCATCAAATCCAGAACGGGCGCGCAATTGCCGTTAATCCCGACCTCCAGCAGTTGAGCAGCCATTTTCTCGGTCTGGGCGATAATCTGACGGCTCCCGGCCTCGGGATCCTGCTCATAGGCTTCACCCAACACGCGAAACGCCTTGCCGCCGTCCCACACCGGCGCGTTAAGCCGCGCAACGCGCCCACCTTCCTGATCGATGAAAACAGGCACAGTGGCGTCTTCCACAGAGTCGCGAAGCGAATCGACCAATGCCTTAAGCTGGGCAACCGAAGAACAGTTTCGCTTGAACAGAATGAACCCAAAGGGCCGAATCTCTGCGAAGAACTGCCGCTCCTCAGGCGTTAAGACCAAACCAGAACAACCAAGAATAACGGGCTTTAAACAAGCCATACCGCCCTCCGCGAGCGTAAAAAGACGAACAAGTCACCCTAACAGACCAAGCGGGATAGTGCCCACAGAAATAAGGACAAAATGTGGCAACAAAGCCGCTCTTCGGGCCTAGTTGACCGTCCAGACAGGTCAAAATTATTCCTTGTTAATAATGTTTACTTTTTGTTAAACTTAATTAGAGAGAAGAGTAAAGTAAGGTTAATGAGCGTTAACGTCGCTCTGAATCGAAGCTCGGCAAAAGCCGGACTTTTTCCTATATGCTGCGAGGCTAAACCATGCGCGTGCTGCTAGTTGAAGACGATACCTCCGTTGCCAAAAGCATCGAACTTATGCTTCAGGCCGAAGGTTTTATCGTGGATACAACCGATTTGGGCGAAGACGGTCTGGAAATCGGCAAACTCTATGATTACGACATCATCATCCTTGACCTTATGCTGCCCGATATTGACGGCTATGAGGTTTTGCGCCGCCTGCGCGCCGCGAGGGTCACCACCCCGATCCTGATTCTCTCCGGCCTTTCGGAGCTGGACCACAAGATCAAGGGCCTGGGCTTTGGTGCCGACGATTACCTGACCAAGCCGTTCGACCGCCGCGAACTGGTCGCTCGCATCCATGCCATCATCCGCCGCAGCAAAGGCCATTCCGACAGCGTGATCCGTACGGGCAAGCTGACGGTTAATCTGGATGCCCGCACGGTCGAAGTCTCGGGGGCCCCGCTCCACCTGACCGGCAAGGAATATGGCATTCTCGAGCTGCTCAGCCTGCGCAAGGGCACAACGCTGACCAAGGAAATGTTCCTCAACCACCTTTACGGCGGCATGGACGAGCCAGAGCTTAAAATCATCGACGTTTTCGTCTGTAAGCTGCGCAAGAAGCTGGCGCAAGCGGCGGGCGGTGAAAACTATATCGAAACCGTTTGGGGGCGTGGCTACGTCCTGCGCGATCCCCCCGGGACGGAACCCGTGAAACTCCAGCAGCGTTCCTAAACGAACGCCGTCTGATAAAAAAAGCCCTCGGCTCAAAAGTCGAGGGCTTTTTCTTATTTCGTACGCGCTGAAACGACAAAAAAAAGAGCCAGACTGAACGGCGAACAGTCTGGCTCTTCTTCATGAAGGATCAAACGAAAGGAAAAAGGTCAGACCCCAGCACTGGCGGCGGCGCCAGTTGCGGCAAACCCGGCGGTGGCAATCGGCTGCTTGGGCAGCATGCCTGTATCAGGACGGGAGTTCAGAACATACATGCCACGTTCGTTTTCAAGCGGCTTGAACTTGTCACTAATCCCCAGGACGGTTTCCGCGCCGCCAAGAAACAACACGCCATCCGGCGCAAGCACATGGCTGAGCGCATCCAGAACACGGGTCTTGGTAGGCTGATCGAAATAGATCAGCACATTGCGACAATAGATGATGTCAAAGACACCGACAGGGCCAAATTCGGTCAGCAAGTTGCCTTCGCGATACTGAACCATCTGGCGAATGTTATCCTTGATCTGCCATTTATCGGTTCCGATCTGGGAAAAATATTTCATCAAAAAGGAAATCGGCAACCCGCGCTGAACTTCGAACTGGGAGTAAATGCCGCTTTTAGCGCGCTCCACCATCTCGGACGACAAGTCTGTCCCCAGAATATCGACCTTCCAGCCCTGAATCTTTGGCCCTTCTTCCTGCAAGATCATCGCAAGGGAGTAAGCCTCCTGCCCGCTTGACGCGGCGGCAGACCAGATACGAACCTGTTTCCTGAGCGCACGCGTGCGCAAAAGCTCGGGCAAGAGAACCTTTTTGAACTGATCGAACGGTTTGTTGTCGCGGAAGAAAAAGGATTCGTTCGTTGTCATGGCCTCGGTCACATCGCGCAGCATTTGCTCGTCGCGCTTGGTGCGAAGCAACTGGGCCAGTTCATCAAGGGTCTTCAGGCTGTATTTACGCGCCACAGGAGTCAGGCGCGATTCCAGCAGATAGGCCTTGTCCTTGGAAAGGACGAGCCCCGACCTCTGTTTGACAATTGTCGAAAAGAGATCGAAATCCTCCGGCTTCATGGACGCCCCCTAACCGCGGCTTGGCGCACAAACCCGCCTATTTCGCCGATGGGCAAGATCGAGCTACATAATCCAGCCACAGCCACGGCCCCCGGCATCCCCCACACAACGCTGGAAGCCTCGTCCTGCGCAATCACAGAGCCACCAGCCTCCGTTACAACCGCACTGCCTTTCATGCCATCTTGCCCCATGCCTGTCAAAATCACGACAAGGATCGACTTGCCATAAACACGCACCAATGAACGCAACATCGGATCGACAGCCGGGCGACAGAAATTTTCTTGCGGGTCCTTGGTCAAGTGAACCGTCGGACCTTGGGTGCCTTTGGTTTCGATGAGCATATGGAAATCACCGGGCGCAACATAATATTGCCCTGCCTTCAGGACATCGCCCTCCTTCGCCTCGCAGCAAACAACCCCACACTGACGCGAAATATGTTCAGCCAGAATAGTCGTGAAAGAAGGAGGCATGTGCTGCGTGATCACAATCGGCTGGGGCAAGCCGTTCCCCATGTCTTTAATCACCCTGAACAACGCCTGAGGCCCTCCCGTCGAGCTGCCGATGGCGATGATGCTGGGTTTGATAACCGGATCCTTGCGCAGAATAACTTCTTTTTTAGCCTGAGCCCCCAGAACGATACCGACGCGCGGCGGAACCGCACCAACAGCAGCGGGAGGAACAGGCTTGCCGGTCTTGTCATCGGCCTTCGGGGCGACCTTGGCCTCCTCCAGCTTCAGGTACGGCCCGCGAACTTCCGAACGACGAGCCAATGCACCGAGAGCCTTGACCTTCTCGACCAGCTCACGCTTAAAATCGTCAGCCGCCATCACTTCGTGGCTGCTTGAAGGCTTGGGAATGTAATCTGTCGCCCCCAAAGACATGGCCTTGAGGCTGACCTCGGCATTCTTCTGGGTCAAGGTCGAGGCCATGATAATCTGGACGGCCCCGTCGATCTCCTTGAGCTTCGGCAAAGCCGTCATACCGTCCATGACGGGCATTTCGATATCAAGGACGATCACATCCACCGGATCACGCTGAAGCGACTTGATCGCTTGTTCGCCGTTACTGACGGAAGAGACAATTTTCAGGGTCGGCTCACCCTCAAGCGCGCGCGCGATCGCACCACGAATAAAGGCTGAATCGTCGACGATCATAACCCGGAAAACGTCCGGCTTGTCGTTATCGTCCTGCGTTGATCCTGATAAGGGAAAGGGGCTCATAATCACACATAAAGTAAGGGGTCTGAGAAGTTATCCTGATGCCGGACGCTCATCAGTCGATCACGCCAAGCTGGGAAAGCTTGCTTCGCACGATATCGGCATCAAAAGGTTTCATAATATATTCGTTCGCACCGTTGGTCATGGCCTCCTGAATATGCTTCATATCGTTTTCAGTCGTACAGAAAACAACCGTCGGGTCGCCGCCGGACGGCAGTTTACGCAAAGCGCGCAAAAACTCCATGCCGTCCATAACCGGCATATTCCAGTCAAGCAACACGACATCAGGCATCTGTTGCTGGCACACCTCAATGGCCTGCTTACCGTGTTCAGCCTCACCACAGGTAAAGTCAAG
>JAQUHK010000090.1 GCA_028683655.1 Alphaproteobacteria bacterium | reverse complement strand
CGCGAAGCGAACGCTCCACTTCGACGGTGAAGTCGACGTGGCCCGGGGTGTCGATGATATTGATGCGATGATCGCGCCAGAAAGTGGTGGTCGCCGCCGAGGTAATGGTGATTCCGCGTTCCTGTTCCTGCTCCATCCAGTCCATGGTGGCCGCGCCGTCATGCACTTCACCGATCTTATAGGACTTGCCGGTGTAGTACAAAATACGCTCTGTCGTCGTCGTTTTACCGGCGTCGATATGGGCCATAATGCCGATGTTGCGATATTTCTCGATGGAATGGGTACGAGGCATAGGACTCTCTCTTTACCAGCGATAGTGGGAGAAGGCTTTGTTGGCTTCAGCCATACGATGCGTATCTTCGCGCTTCTTGATGGCGGAGCCATTGTCGTTCGACGCGGCCAAAAGCTCGGCGGCCAAACGATCAACCATGGTCGTCTCGGAACGAGCGCGGGCGGCGCGGATGATCCAGCGCATCGCCAAAGCAATACCGCGTTCAAGACGAACCTCGACCGGCACCTGATAGGTCGCACCGCCAACGCGGCGTGAGCGAACCTCAAGATGCGGGCGAACCTTGTCGATCGCCTGCTTGAAGACTTCAAGCGAGCCGGTCTTGGATTTGCCAGCAATCTTTTCAAGAGCCCCATAAACGATCTTTTCAGCGGCGGACTTTTTGCCATCCAGCATCAGGACGTTCATGAACTTTGTGATAAGAACTTCACCGAACTTAGGATCGGCGAGAACTTGTCTTTTTTCTGCGCGGCGACGACGTGCCATGACTTCTTCCCCTTATTTCGGTCTCTTGGCGCCATAAAGCGAACGGCGCTTCTTGCGGTCCTTCACGCCCTGTGTATCAAGCGTGCCGCGGATGATGTGATAACGAACGCCTGGCAAATCCTTCACACGGCCACCACGGATCATGACGACGCTGTGCTCTTGGAGGTTGTGGCCTTCACCCGGAATGTAGCAAATAACTTCGTGGCCGTTGGTCAGGCGAACGCGGGCGACCTTACGCAAAGCCGAGTTCGGCTTCTTAGGGGTCGTTGTGTAAACGCGCGTGCAAACGCCGCGCTTTTGCGGGCATTCCTGCAAAGCGGGAACCGTGTCGCGATATTTGGGCTGCTTACGCCCCTGACGTACGAGCTGATTAATCGTAGGCATTCAATCTCCGTTTTTCTTTCCCTGTCCTGCCCTTTCGGACACAACCGACAAAACAACTCCCACGCCAGAGAGTTTTCCAACTCGCCTGTGTGGGACCTTCCACTTACACCGCGCGACCAGCCGATTGATCATCAGCCGTTGCATCGACGCCAGCTATGTAACTTTCGCGACATCCGAAACCTCGTTTAGACCGCCTGCCGATGCGATTCGAAAATCCATCAGCCTGTTTCAAAAGGTCCGAAAACCTTTCTTTTTCTTACGGGGTCTACCACCGATTCCGAAAAGGCAGGCGCATACTTAAGAAAATCCACGCCTTTCGTCAAGCACAGATTAAAGCTTTCTATAGATTTTTCAAAGATAATTACGAAAGGGGGCTCCGGCTTTAAAACCCTGACGCCTCCTCCCTCTTGCCTTATGGCACAAGATGGGAGCAAAATACCGTGTTTTTCAGGCCTTTTTGACGAGATCCACATGAGCAACGCCCCCCATACCTGGCCCCGTCTTTATGTAGGGACACTTTTAGCCGAAAAGGCGTCCCTGACCCTCAGTCCGGCGCATAGCCATTACATATGTGTGGTCTTAAGACTCCGTGAGGGTGATTCCCTGCGATTCTTCAATGGCCGTGACGGCGAATGGCGCGGCATGATCACGCAGCCCGCCAAAGGGAAAACACAAGGGACCCTCGTCACGCTCGTCGAACAATTGCGTGCGCAAAGCTTCGGCGCGGATATCTGGCTGTGCCCTGCCCCGATCAAACGGGCTCATTTCGATTTTATGATCATGAAGGCGACTGAACTTGGCGCGCGGGTCATTCAACCGATTCTCACCGCGCGCGCCCAGATTCGCGAAACGAATACCGAGCGTCTACGCGCCATTGCTATTGAAGCGGCGGAACAATCGGAGCGACTCGATCTGCCTGAGATTCGCGAGCCCGTCACACTCGATTCGCTCATCAAAGAGTGGCCGAAGCATCGCCTGCCTATCTACTGCGCGGAGTTTGGCGACGCGCAGCCAGCGGCGCAGGCCTTCTCTGGCGCGCTTGCCCATGCACGTCCCGCCGCAGCGATTTTCACCGGCCCCGAAGGCGGGTTCACTGAAGATGAAAGTGCCAGACTTCGTGCGATGGCTGAAACGCTTCCGGTGCGCCTCGGGCCCCGCATTTTACGTGCCGATACGGCGGCCCTCGCCGCGCTGGCCTGCTGGCAGGCTTTGTGCGGCGACTGGCAGTCCCGCGACTTTTCGACACGCCCCACAGAGAAACGCGAAGGCCCCCATGAGCCGTGATCAAAAACCGCCCTCGGACGATACCTATGTGCTGACCCAGCTCACGCCCGTGCGCGACAGACAGCTTGTTGACCCCAGCTCTGAAACCACGCTTGCCGATGAAGCAGGCAAAGGCAAATTCGAAGTCATCATGACCACGCGAAAATCCGTGGACGGGGCCTTGCCCGACATAAAAAGTACAGCCGCAGGAAAGGGGTTTGCAGGCATGGGATCAACCGCCCCAGCCACCCCAAACAGTGCGGGTCGTGCCGTAAGCGGCGAGGACTACACGAAAGCCTATCTGCGCCGCCAGCAAGCGCAGGCGCAGGCACAAAACGGCACAGCAAGCCCAGCCGAAGAAGCCACCGCCAAGGCTCAAGAAAAACGCAAAAAAGAAGAGCAGGAAACGCTGCTGCGCGCGCGTGCGCGCGACCTGCAAGCGCAAATCCGCTGGTGGGAAAGCCAGCGCGAAACAGGCCAGTACGACGAGGGTCACCTTCGCGGCATGATCTCGTCCCTGCAAAGCCAGCTAGGTTCCATACCGGCACAGTATTGGCCTTAGAGCCTGTTTACAAAGCCACATCGCCTTCGCAAGACCACGTCATACCGGCGAAGGCCGGATCTAGCAGGCCAGCGTCCACGTGCCAAAGAGTCTTATGCGCGGCAGACGCCGCGCCTCTGGACTCCGGCTTTCGCCGGAGTGACACAAGAGGGAGTACCGACAAAAGATTGCACACAAGCTCTTAGCGTCCCTACCCCACCTTTGAGCCGCCGACGGTCATGTTGTCGAGGCGCAAGGTGGGTTGGCCAACGCCGACCGGGACGCTTTGACCGTTCTTGCCGCACATACCGCGCCCGTTATCCAGTTTCAGGTCATTGCCGACCATCTTGATGTGTTTGAGGGCTTCGCTGCCCGTGCCGACAAGCGAGGCTCCTTTGACGGGGCGACCGACTTTGCCGCCTTCAATCTCATAGGCTTCGGAAACAGAAAACACGAACTTGCCAGAGGTAATATCGACCGCGCCGCCTTCGATCCCGATGGCATAAATCCCGCGATCGACCGAGGCGATCACTTCTTCGGGCGTGTGTTTGCCGCCCAGCATCATGGTGTTGGTCATGCGCGGATAAGGCTGGCAAGCGAAGCTCTCGCGCCGCCCGTTGCCCGTTGGGGTCAGCCCCATCAAACGCGCGTTGAGGCGATCTTGCATCAGGCCGACAAGGCGGCCATCTTCGACCAGCACGTTGCGCTGGCTGGGTGTGCCTTCATCGTCGATGGTCAGCGAGCCGCGCTTATCCTCCAGCGTTCCGTCATCAACAATCGTCACCCCTGCCGCCGCGATTTTCTCACCCATCAGCGTCGCGAAAACCGAGGCTCCCTTGCGGTTGAAATCGCCCTCAAGCCCATGGCCAACGGCTTCGTGCAGCAACACGGCGGGCCAACCAGAGCCAAGCACAACGCTCATCTCGCCCGCTTGCGCATCCACGGCGTCGAGATTCACAAGGGCTTTACGCAGGGCCTCATCGGCCATCATCTGCCATTGGTCGGGCTCAAAATACCGGTCATAGGCTACGCGCCCGCCGCCGCCGTAAGAGCCCTCTTCGATCCGCTCGCCCTGCTTGACCGCGACAGTCACGTTCAAACTCACTATCGGGCGAATATCGGCAACGGGGGCGGCTCCGGCGCGGACGATCTGCACCGCCTGCCATTTTGCGCCCAGCGACACGCCGACCTGATGCACGCGCGGGTCCTTGGCGCGGACGTAAGCGTCAATCTTTTGAAGAAGCTCCAGCTTCGCTTCAAACGTCTGGCCACTAAGCGGATTGAGATCGTCATACAAAAGACGATTGGTCGGCGCGGGCGGCAGAGCCATCTGGCCGCCATAGCCGCCTTTAACGGCAGAAACCGACGCAATCGCGCGGCGCAGCGTCGGCTCATCCAAATTGACAGCATGCGCGAACCCGACCGTCTCGCCGCACACAAGGCGCAGGCCGAACCCCTGCGTCGTGTCGAAACTGGCCGAGCGCAAGCGGCCATCATCCCATGTGATGCCTTCCGATTGCGCATATTCCAAATACAGCTCGCCATCATCACCGCCCTGCATGGCGGCCTCGACAAGGCCCTGCACCTTTGCGGGGTCAAGCCCCGAAGCAGAGAAAAACAAGCGGTTCGTTTGATCGAGTGCGGTCATAAATCTTTCCTTGGTCTCTGTTAAAGAGCGTTATCCCGACAAGCCGATGAATTGACACACATGCACTGTCAAATTTCCCCTCCCCTCGCGGGGCTTGACGCCGAAAGGCGTCAAGGCCGAAGGCTGGATAGGGAGGGGGGAGCGGTTAGCGCATGACTATCAAGTTTTGTGCCGAACCGTTCGCCCCCCCCCCCTCCCCTCCCGCGAGGGGAGGGGCTTAGCGTGTCGCTTTTCATTGGGCCGTTGGCACTATTACCGAAGAGAACCCCTACCCCTTCTTCTTCGCCTCCCTATACAAAACCAGAAGGCCTGCGGCAATGATCATGCCGCCGCCTAAAAGCGTCTGAAGTTGTGGGATTGTGTCGAAGAAGAAAAAGCCCAACACGATACCCCAAACAATTTGCGTATATTTCATGCTGGCGACGGCGGCGACGGAAGGGGAACGCGCAAAGACGACGCCAAGGCCCAACAGGGACAGCAAGCAAAAACCACTCAGAACAACGCTCCATCCCCATTCGTTCATTGTCGGCATCAGGAAATGTTCGCCCATATAGGGCACGCTGACAGCCATCATGCCCAGATACATGCTGATTGAAAAAAGAGGCGGATACTCATCCGCGCCGATTTTCCGAGCGATGAGCGCGGCCACGCCATAAAGGAAAGCGGAAGCAATCGCCGCTACGGCTCCCGACGACAACGCCAAGCTACCACTATCCGCCTGCGAGCAAACCAACACGCCGAAAAAGGAAAGTGCAATCGCCCCGATTTCCATCGGCGCAATTTTCTCTTTCAGAAAGAGGGCTGAAAACAAACAGGTGAAAAACGGACTTGTGTACACATAGACATAGAATTGCGGCAGCGTCAGCTCTTTCAGGGCATAGAAAACCAGCAGCATCATCACGCCCAGCACAAGCGCGCGCGCCGCATGCCATGGCCAATAAGCCGAAGCCAACGCCTTGCGCCACCCGCGCTGCGCCGCCGACAAGCCAACCATAAAAGCAAGGCCGCTGGCACTGACGATGAAGTTCACCTCGGAGAAGTGCAGCCGCACCTGCAAATGCTTGGCCACCGCGTCGGCCAGCGACGCCGCCAGATACATTCCAAACGCATAAAACAAAGCCTCAAGCGGCGAGAAAGTTTTGGAAGACATGATTAACGAATACCTTTCTTGGTTGTAATCTACCGCCCCTCGCCGAGCAGCTCTTTGACCTTGGCGGCGAGCTGTTTGAGGGAGAAGGGTTTGCCGAGGAAGTGGATTTCTTCACCCGACTTGAATTGTTCGCGCAGGCGGTCTTCGGTATAGCCAGAGACAAAGACAACCTTCATGCGCGGCCAGCGTTCTTTCATGTGCTTGTAAAGCGTTGGCCCGTCCATTTGCGGCATAACCACGTCCGTGACGGTCAGGTCGATTTCATGGCCGTGCTTTTCCAAAACTTCCAACGCCTCTTCGCCGCACCGCGCCTCAAACACGCGATAGCCCTTGTTGCCCAGCGCACGCGCCGAGAAAACACGCACGGCGTCTTCGTCTTCGACCAACAGGATCGTCCCCACACCTGTCAGATCGGGGCCCGGTTTCTCCTCGCCATTTTCATCGACGGCGGGGCTTTCTTCTGGCTCAACCTGCTGGCTTTCGGCCAGAACGGGCAGATAGACCGTGAATTTGGTCCCGCGCCCGACGCGGCTGTCCACACTGATAAACCCTCCCGTCTGGCGCACAACACCATAAACGGTGGAGAGACCAAGGCCGGTGCCCGAGCCGATTTCCTTGGTCGAGAAGAAGGGCTCGAAAATGCGCTGCTGGATTTCTGGCGGAATGCCGCAGCCGGTATCGACAACCTCGATGGCGACATAGCGGCCCGCAGGCATTTCATCCTGCCCGCGCATCACGGTATGCTGTTGGATATGGTTGGCCGTGGTGATCTTGACGCTGCCGCCATCGGTCATGGCATCACGGGCGTTGACCACCAGATTGATGATGACCTGCTCCAGCTGGCCCTGATCGACCTTCACGAGGCCAATATCGCGGCCATGGATCATATCGAGACGGATATTCGCGCCGATCAGGCGGCGCAGCAAGTTGGTGAGTTCAGAGACGACATCGACGATATTAAGGACCTTGGGCTGCAAGGTCTGCTGGCGCGAAAAGGCCAGCAGCTGGCGCACCAGATTGGCCGCGCGGTTACCGTTTTGCTTGATCTGCATGATGTCAGAGAAGCTTTGATCGCCTGGCTTGTGCCGCTGCAACAACAAGTCACAAAACCCGATCATCGCGGTGAGCAGATTGTTGAAATCATGCGCCACACCGCCCGCCAATTGACCGATGGCCTGCATCTTTTGCGACTGGGCGAACTGGGTCTCCAGCCGCTTTTGCTCGGTCACGTCGATGAAATAGAGCATCAGGCCGTTGCTGTTCTCGCCCTCGCCGTCGCTTGCACCGCCGAAACGCTTGGCGAACACATGCACGATGATCTCGCGGTCCGCCTTGATCTTGACCTCCAGCGGGGTCAGCAAATCCGCGCCGTCCAGCACATGGGTCAGCTCGTCCACCGCGCCCTTGCTGTCGGTCAGGCCGATCAACTCGCCAATCGGCTGGCTGATGACCTCCTCGCGCCGTCGCCGCGCGATGGTCTGGAACGCGTGGTTGCACTCCATCACCATGAACTTGGTATCAAGCAGCAAAATGCCGATAGGAGCCTCGGCAAACAGACGCTGGAACCGGTATTCCGAGAGCGAGAGGGCCATCTGCCATTCGCGCTCCGGCGACAAATCACGCACGACCGAGCGCGTGCGAATGGCCTTGCCATCCTCACACACCACCACGGATTGCGCGATGGCGACGGGGAAACTGGTCCCGTCGCGGCGGCGCAAAACGACCTCGCCCCGCACCTCACCCTGAGGCCCTGCGCCGACGGCATAGGCCGCAACACCCGAAGGGGCCTCGGTCAGGATATCGTGAATGCGCACATCGCCCTTGACCAGATCGTCGGGCGTGACCTGAAGCCATCCGGCCAGAGTCTCGTTCACAAAGCGAAAGCGGCCATGCTGATCGACCGAGTAAATCCCGACCGGCGCATGGGCCATAAAGTCCAGAAGCTTGGATTGCTCGTCCCGCATGGCACGTTCCATGCGGCGGCGTTCGCTGATATCTTCGAACCGCCAGTGACAGTAACGGTTATGACCGTCAATCGGGCGGGCGATGATCCGCCGCCATTCGATCACACGGCTGCCGCGCATCACGGGCAAATCGGCGATCACCGACTGACCACGGCCAAGGTTATCAAGGACCTGCCGGAACTTTTCCTCGCCGTCGGCTGTGCCCGCGAAACGGGCGGCCAAAGCCTCTAAAACCGGCTGTGAGCCCGGATCGATCCAGCCGCGAAAGGCGCGGCTCGCCAAAATCACCTCGCCCGCATGATCCGTGATCAGCTGGGGTGTCAACATTGAGTGGAAGGCCTCACGCAGCAGGATTTCCTCCGCCGCATCGTCATGGGAGTGCTTGACCTGCCACCACACGGCCATCGACATCCCGAAAAGCGACAGGGCCAGAAGCCCGCCGATAATCATCCCGGCCCGATCCCCCGCGAAATAAGGAGCCAATACAGCCACAAGGCCCAAGGCCGTCATCACCGCCAGCCCTTGAAACATCCGGCGCAAGCGCACCAGCTTGCTCCCGCCACCAGCAGGCAGAACGCGCGGCGTGAGCCATTTAATAGCTTTATCAAGCCCGATGGATTTGATCTTCGAAATCACTTCAGCAACCTGTTGTTCTTTGCATGCAGGCAGCCCCGCCGATCGCCCATGGCGAATCGACAAACACCCCTACCCCCAGACTCATGCAACAGGAAGGGTATGCAACTCGTTAACAGCTTTTGATTTTTTTGGGACGGCTTATTTGTGCCGGAACGTGATGCGGCCCTTGGAAAGGTCATAGGGAGTCATTTCGACATTGACCTTGTCGCCCGCCAGCACGCGGATGCGGTTCTTGCGCATTTTGCCCGAGGTGTGGGCCAGCACTTCATGCCCGTTGTCAAGCGTGACACGGAACATGGCATTAGGCAGGATCTCAGAGACGACCCCTTCAAACTCAAGTAAATCTTCCTTCGACATTTTGGCTCTTTCAATAACACGTTGGCCGGAAAATGGCCCTTTCTGGCCCCGCCGTCAAGCCCGTAATCACCCCACCCCGTGGCGTGGGCAGTGGGTGGTGGGCCAGCTTTCGCCAAAATCATGCAGCTTGACGCGCCAGTCCGCCAGTTTAAGCCTGAGCTTCCCGCCTCCGGCAAGAACGAACTGAAGGAACCCGTCCTCGTCGCACAGGGTTAACAAGTCCAGCATGGCCGCAGGGTCGTGGGGGGTGCTCCCCCTGAACTT
>JAQUHK010000089.1 GCA_028683655.1 Alphaproteobacteria bacterium | reverse complement strand
ACAGAAGTCGGCTATACAAGCTCAAAATCCGAGATTGGATTGATGGCCCAGTCGATTCAGGTCTTCAAGGACAACGCCCTGCGCATCATCGAGATGAAGGAAGACCAAAAACGTCAGGAAGTCCAAACGGCTCAGGAGAAAAAACAACTCGTCAACGATATGGCCGAAAGGTTCGAAACAGCTGTTGGCGGCATTGTGCAAGCTGTAGCCTCCACCTCAACCGAGTTGCACAGCAGCGCGGAAAGCCTCTATGGCATTTCGAGTCAGACCACGCAGCGGTCGATGCAGGTTGCCGAGTCCAGCGAGCAAACCTCGCTGAGCGTTCAGGTTGTGGCCTCCGCCGCCGAAGAACTGACCTCCTCCATCGGAGAGATTTCACGACAGGTTCAGGAATCAACAGGTCTGATCTCTGGCGCGGTCGAGCAAATCAACCAGACCAACGACACCGTGCGCACGCTGGCCGAAAGCTCTGGAAAAATCGGTGAGGTTGTCGGGCTGATCAATGACATTGCGGCGCAAACCAACCTGCTGGCCCTTAACGCCACCATTGAAGCCGCACGGGCGGGGGAAGCCGGCAAAGGCTTTGCCGTCGTGGCGTCGGAGGTCAAGAATCTGGCCGGACAAACGGCGAAGGCAACCGAAGAGATCGCCGCCAACATCACAGCCATGCAGAACGTCACCAACAATGCCGTTTCTGCCATGCAGCAAATCGCCCGCATTGTCGAAAACATCAACGATGTCTCAAACAGCATTGTCTCGGCGGTCACCCAGCAATCGTCTGCAACAAAAGAAATTGCCAAGAACATCCAGCATGTCTCCGACAACACCTGCGATGTCTCGACCAATATCCAAAGCGTAACCGAAGCCGCCGAAGAGTCGATGCAAGGATCACAACATGTTCTAGCCGCCGCTAACGAACTCTCGAAACAGTCCGAACGCCTGAACAAGGAAGTCTCTCAATTCCTCGACCAGATCAAAGTCTCGTAAAGCTAAAACACAAATGCAAAAAAGGGAGACATCAGCCTCCCTTTTTTTATTCGCTTATCCGTTCATCGGAATGGCGTGTCGCTCGAACAGAGACTGAAGTGCCCCTGTCTCAAGCATTTGCCGCATCACGTCATTGCCGCCGACGAACTGGCCTTTCACATAAAGCTGGGGCAAGGTTGGCCAATCGCTGAAATCACGGATGGCGAGCCGCAGGCTGGGGTCAACCGTCATATCGAGGCTTTTGTAACGAACGCCCAAAAGCCCCAATATCTGCACCGCTTGTGCCGATGGAGCGCACAAAGGAAAAACGGGAGTCCCGTTCATGAACAAGACAACATGATCCGACTCGATCTCGGCATAGATACGGTCCAGCACAACGGGGTCGATCAGGCGTTGCTTTCTGTCTTCCTGCATCACCCCGATCATGACTCATCTCCTAAAGGCGGCACAATCGTCGTCAGTGTCAGGCCGCGGAGCACACCCCCCACGCGCCCCTGAAGGGCCGCAAACACGGTCCTGTGCTGGTCCACCAGCGACAACCCCACAAAAGACGGACTTTCAACGGTCACGGCGTAATGATTCCCATCACCGCGCAAATCCTCGATCTCCACCCGCGCTTGGGGCAGAGCCTCGGTCAGCAGCATCATGATCTCATCCACCGTCATCATCGAAAGAGATTATCCCTCCATATAGTCAGGCAGCCAGCTTTCATGGATTTCGCGAATCCAGTTCAGCTCTACGGCTTCACCACCCATCTGGATCTTATCCCCGCCCGTCAGGCCGAGGATCAGACACGGGATGCCCGCAGCTTCGGCCTTGGCGATGAAGGCATCGGGATCGCGCGTCGTGACGACATAGCGGGCTTGATCCTCGCCGTACCAGAAACCGGCATCCGTAGCGGGAGCCTCAAGCTTGCATCCAACATCGCCCACCATCGCCATTTCGGCCACCGCAATCAAAAGGCCGCCATCCGATACGTCGTGACAGGCCGTGATCAGGCCGCCCTGCTGAATCAGCTCGCGCACAAACTTGCCGTGGCGGCGTTCGGCGGTCAGGTTGACGGGCGGCGGCGCGCCCTCTTCCTTGCCAAAGATTTCGCGCAGGTAAAGTGACTGGCCAATATGGCCTTTGCTCTCGCCCAGCACGAAGATGGTCTCGCCCTCGCCCTTGAAGGCGATCGTCATCGCCTTGGCAACGTCGGGCATCAAGCCCACGCCACCGATGGCGGGCACAGGCAAGATGGGCTGGCCATTCGTTTCGTTGTACAAGCTGCAATTGCCCGACACGATCGGATAGTCGATCGCGATACAGGCTTCCTTCATCCCCTCACAGGCACCGACGAATTGGCCCATGATCTCCGGCTTTTCAGGATTGCCGAAGTTCATGTTGTCGGTCACCGCCAGCGGCTTCGCCCCAACGGCGCAAATGTTGCGATAAGTTTCAACAACCGCCTGCTTGCCACCCATGACAGGATCGGCAACGCAGTAACGCGGCGTACAGTCGATGCACATGGCCAGAGCCTTCTGGGTCCCGTCCACGCGCACAACGGCAGCATCGCCGCCCGAGGCCTGAGCCGTGTTGTGCCCGACGTGGCAGTCATACTGCTCCCAAATCCAGCGGCGCGAGCACAGGTCGGGTGTGCCCAGCATTGTCTTTAAAACAGTCAACAGCGTCTCGCCATCCGGCACCGCGAAAGTGGCAGCATCCAGAACCGGCTTGGCGGGAGTCGCCACATGCGGGCGGTCATAAACGGGCGAGTTTTCAACCAGCGGATCGACCTCAATATCAACCTCGACCTTGCCATGACGCAGGCAGACGATGCGGCCCGTGTCGGTCAGCTTGCCGATCACGGCGTAGTCCAGCTCCCACTTCTTGAAAATCGCCTCGGCCTCTTGCTCATGTCCGGGCTTCAAGACGAAAAGCATACGCTCCTGACTTTCGGAGAGCATGATCTCGTACGCGCTCATGCCTGTTTCGCGCAAGGGAACCTTATCAAGATCAAGCTCGATGCCAAGCTGTCCTTTCGAGGCCATCTCAACCGCCGAGGAGGTCAGGCCCGCCGCGCCCATATCTTGAATAGCGACAACGGCTTCGGTCTGCATGAGCTCAAGGCAAGCTTCGATCAGCAGCTTTTCCGTGAACGGATCGCCGACCTGAACCGTAGGCCGCTGGCTTTCCGCATCGGCGTTGAACTCGCCCGATGCCATGGTCGCACCCTTGATGCCATCACGTCCCGTCTTGGAGCCGACATACACCACGGCATTGCCCACGCCCGTCGCCTGCGAGGTGAAGATGCGGTTTGCATCCGCAAGCCCGACGGTCATCGCGTTGACGAGGTTGTTGCCGTTATAGCTGGCGTGAAAGTTCGTCTCGCCGCCCACGGTCGGCACACCGACGCAGTTGCCATAGCCACCGATGCCAGCCACAACGCCCGCGATCAGCGAGCGCGTCTTGGGATGGGAGACATCGCCAAAACGCAGCGCGTTCAGGTTCGCGATAGGCCGCGCGCCCATGGTGAACACATCACGCAGAATACCGCCAACACCCGTCGCTGCGCCTTGATAGGGTTCGATATAGGACGGGTGATTGTGGCTCTCCATCTTGAAGACCGCCGCCTGCCCGTCGCCAATGTCGATCACGCCCGCGTTTTCTCCGGGTCCGATCAGAACCTGTGGCCCCTTGGTCGGTAAAGTCTTGAGCCAGATACGCGTAGATTTATAGGAGCAATGCTCCGACCACATCGCCGCCACCACGCCGAACTCGGCCTCGGTCGGCTCACGCCCCAAGACCTTGAGCAACACGCCATATTCTTCAGGCTTCATGTTATGCTCGGCCACCAGCTTTTGAATTTCGGGGCTCATCGTCACGCTTGCATTTTCCATGGTCATTCCCTTTGCCCCTTATCCAATCGCTTCGACAAGACTCTTGAACAGCACCGCGCCATCCGTGCAACCGTGAACGGGTTCGTTCACACGCTCCGGATGCGGCATCATGCCAAGCACGTTGCCCGCTTCGTTCACAAAACCGGCAATGTCGTTCATCGAGCCGTTGGGATTGTCGAGATAGCGGAACGCGACGCGGCCATTATCTTCGATCTTCTTGATCGTGTCCGGCTCGGCAAAATAGTTGCCCTCGCCATGCGCTACGGGTATGGAAACCGTCTGGCCTTCCGTAAAGCCACGTGTAAAATCGGTCTTGGTGTTTTCCACCTTCAGGCGGACGGAGCGGCAAACAAACTTCAGCCCGATATTGCGCAGCAGCACGCCGGGCAACAGGCCCGACTCACACAAAATCTGAAAGCCGTTGCAAATACCCAAAACGCGCACGCCCTTGGCGGCCCGCGCCACAACCTCACGCATGACGGGCGAGTGCGCCGCCATCGCGCCGGTGCGCAGATAGTCGCCATAGGAAAAACCACCGGGAAGGAGGATCAGGTCAAGATCGGGCAGCTCGGTATCGGCGTGCCAGATCATGTGGGGCTTGTGCCCCGTGGCAAGCTCTAGCGCGCGCGCAGCATCGCGATCGCAGTTAGAGCCCGGAAAAACGACGACAGCAGCCTTCATAGGCACCCTCTCCCACTTCAAAGAATCAATCAGGATTCGATTAAAAAGAACGTGTTAGGCAATCTAGGGCACCCCATGCCCCGTTGCAAGCCTTGATACAGGCCCGCCAACCCCTTGACGAAATAATTTTGAAGGGGTCTTATCGCGTCAACAATCAAAGAAACCGAACAAACAAACCGCGCTATGTCCCGCTTGTCCGCCGCCAGTCCCTTAAGTCTTGGGGATAAACTGCGCCTCCTGAACTGGGGGCTGGTCGCGATCATCCTGATTTTGGGCCTGACGGGCATCGGTCTGCTCTATTCCGCTGGCGGTAAAAGCTGGGATCCTTGGGCAGGGCCGCAATCCGTCCGCTTTGCAACGGGCTTTGCCGTCATGATGGTCATCGCACTTGTCGATATAAGATTCTGGCTTAAAATTGCCTATCCGCTCTATTTCATCATGCTTGTCTTGCTGGTTGTCGTGGAGGTGCGCGGCCATATCGGCATGGGAGCCCAGCGCTGGATCAATCTGGGCTTTTTCGTCCTCCAGCCCTCGGAGCTCATGAAAATCGCGCTGGTGCTGGCCCTCTCGAAATATTTCCACGCGCTGGAAATCGAGGATGTAGGCCGCCCCATGCTGCTGATCCCGCCCGCGTTGATGGTACTGGCTCCCGTCGGCCTCGTGTTGCTCCAGCCCAATCTGGGCACCGCCACACTGCTTTCGCTGGCCAGCGCAGGCATTTTCTACGTCGCAGGCGTGCGGTGGTGGAAGTTCGCCATCGTGATTCTGCTGGCGGGCCTTGTCTTGCCCTTCGCGTGGGAGCATTTGCACGACTATCAAAAAGCGCGTCTGATGACCTTTGTCGAGCCCGAAGCCGACCCGCAGGGCGCGGGCTATAACATCATGCAATCCAAAATCGCACTGGGCTCCGGCGGGCTTTTCGGCAAGGGTTTCGGGCAAGGCACACAAAGCCAGCTTCAATTCCTTCCCGAAAAACACACGGATTTTATCTTTGTCGTGCTGGCCGAAGAGTTCGGCCTCATCGGCGCGATTGCCTTGCTGTTTTTCTATTTCCTGCTTCTGGTCTATGGCTATATGATCGCGCTCACCAGCCGAAGCCAGTTCGCCCGTCTGGCCGCTTTTGGCCTGACAACTAGCTTTTTCCTGTACGTTTTCGTCAATGTCGCCATGGTCACGGGCACGATTCCCGTCGTCGGCATTCCCCTGCCGCTCGTCTCCTATGGCGGGACGGCCATGCTGACCCTGTTGATCGGGTGTGGCCTCCTGCTCGGACTCTCGATCCATCGAGATGTGCGAATCTCACGAACTGGCAGCACGGAATTTTAAAAATGATTCTACTCTTTTTTGGTAGCTACCAAAAAGGGGTCAGAACTTGCCGTTAAATGGTAACGCCCTTTATTTTCATGTCTTTTTTTCAAAAAAAGAGTGCATGAAAGTTTTTTCACTTGGCTTGTTTTCGTTTAAACTGAGTTTAAGAAAGTTCGGTGTAGCTTGCGTCGCTTCGGCAAAAAGCCGCCGGTCTTTGTCACCAACGTAAAAGGAATTGTATTGTGCTAGTCGAATTATCACCCATGGCGTACATCGCTCTTTGTGGTCTCGTACGCGACGCTCTTGAGGTCGACAGCGATGCCAGCACTATTTTGGAGCACGTCGCCGACGAACTGATGGGCGCGACGGCCGGAGGCATGATTTCCTCCGAACTCGCCGAAAAGCCCGAAAATCTTGAAGCCCTACGACGCGGCGGCTTTCTGGGCGGATAAGCCCGAAAGCCCTGTGTCAGGGGACTCTTCCATCGGGGAAGAATCAACAGCCGGTTACCTGAAAAAGGAACCGGTTTTTTGATGCCCCGCGTTAACCAGTTTACAGACAGGAAACCATTCCCCTGAATTCCCTTGACGGAAATATCCCCTCCCCGTAAGACTTTTCCTATGAAGAAAAACGACAACGAACCAAAATGGGTAGAAAATCTCCGCGTTTTACTGGCGCATAAGGGATTTAACCCGCGTTCCCTCTCGCTGGCCGCTGGGCTGAATGCCACGGCGGTGCGCGATATGCTGGAAGGCCGCGCCAGATCACCGCGCTATGACACCGTCGAAGCCCTCGCCAAAACGCTGGGCGTCACACCGGCCCAGCTGATGGGCGGCAAACCCGAAACCATCCTCGCCCAAATTGAAAGCGAACGGCCCGCCACCGACCCGCTGGCGGATGACGAGCTCAACCTCCTGACCGAGATTATCGCTAAACTTCAAGAATCGGCTCAAGCCTATCGACAGTCCCTGCGCCCCGACGATTTCGCTGCCATGGTCACCAGCATCTATCGCCAGCTCGGCAACGAAAAAGATGCCTCTACCCGCAAAGCCGAAATCACCCCCCGCATCGAAAGCCTCATAGCCTACGAATCCCTGCGCCAAAAAACGGGCGGGGGAAGGTAAGGGAAACCGCTCCATCTTATTACTAACTAACCTATCCGCCGAACCACGAAAAGGCATCACAAACGATCTAAAGAGCTATTTCTTTCATCGAAAGAAATCTTATCTATGTTATTACGAATAAAAGAAACCATATCCATTGCCCTTTTAACACCAGCGAGAGATCCCTTTAAGTCCGAAGGATAATCATACGGCCATTTATATTTTCTTGTCGTAACCATGGCTCCCTCAGACATTTTCCGAGCATATTTACCAGATATACAACCTGTTTCATCTGTTGTTATGGCAGTCTCGGCATCAATCCGTATTGCTCCTTTCCGACTCGGAAAATCATGACCAACAATACATATGTATTCTGGTGAGTTCGAATCCGAATAACTTATAAAAAGGGCTGTAGCAGAAGAACTAAGAGAACAATTTCGGTGATCTGTTATGGGATCAACTCTACAGTTGATACTCCACCCAGTTAAGAAATCATTTTCTGAAATCCGCAGTCCGGCACTTCCATCAGGATATATGGTGTAAGTATAGCCTTCGGGGGTATTTCCCTTCCTATAAGGGGTTGACTTAAAAACAGAGTTTTTTGTTTCAGCCGGAAAAGAGCGCTCTCCGGGGAACCACCCATCATTCACAGGGGAACCTGTAAAAACCTTTTCTGAAGCCTCTTTGTTGTAGGAAATATTTTGTGTAACACACCCCAACAAACACCCTGATAGGACCACGCTTAGGCCCAAGGACTTGAAGATTGTCTGAAACATCTGAAACATAAGCACCCCGCACATCACCCAAAAATAGGGATGCTACACGAAAGATAATAGTTACTCTATGGACATTTTTCGGGAGAGGTATTCGGATGCCCATTAAGATTCTAGCAGGCTATAGGACTCTTCTATCTTATCAGAAGTCCGCCTTTGCCCCATCCTTTGGGGGAGAGCCGATAAATGGCGGAGCCGGAGGGATTCGAACCCTCGATAGAGCCTTATAGCCCTATAACGGTTTAGCAAACCGCCGCCTTCAGCCTCTCGGCCACGGCTCCGCATCTCGTGTCACCTTCGCCCTTAGAGGCTGAAGGCGTATTCTTTTTTCTCGCCTACGCGAGACGGCAGCCTCTCGGCCACGGCTCCGCATCTGTGTTGTCTTTCGCCCTTAGGAGGCTGAAGACGTATTCTTTTTTCTCGCCTACGCGAGACGGCAGCCTCTCGGCCACAGCTCCGCAAGCAATAATCTGGTTCAGCAAGGCCTGTAGAAAAGCCCCCCCCCAGAGACCAGAGAGCGTTTTGTATAGCTTGGTTTTTTCCGTCTGGAAACACAAAACTGGGGCTTGGGACGAAAAAATGCTTTTCCGTGGATAAAAGGGTATCTATGGTGCGGACGTTAAGGTAACCCATGCAGAAACGGGATTTTTATGGCTGCCGCCCTCTTTTCATCCAGTCAAACCACAACAGGCCTACTTTTCGGGGTTGCCGCTTTTCTGATCTGGAGCCTTGGCGATTCCTGTACGAGGCTGGCGGGACAGGCCGATATTCCGGCGATTCAGATCGTCGTCCTCTCCTCGCTGATGGCCATGGGGCTTTGCGCGATAGCGACCACGGGACAGCAAGGCGGGCTGAAACGGCTGTGGCCGAAGAGCCTCAAACTCCAGTTCGTTTATGGCCTTATTTCCATCGTTGCCAGTCTGGCCAATATGACGGCCTTCAAGCACCTGCCCCTGCCTACGGTCTATTGCGCCTTTTTTGCCAGTCCGCTTTTGACAGCGGCCTATGGCTTTTTGTTTCTAGGAGAACCGCTCAGTAAGAAAGAAGCCGTTTTGATTGGGCTCGGATTTATCGGGACTCTCATTGCGCTCAATCCGTTTCAATCGACTTTTGAAGACGTGCCGGTTTATCTTTATGGTATTTTGGCTTTACTGCCGATCACCTTTACCGCAGGCATTCTGTTTTTGCGGGTGCTGGGCCAGACGGACACCGTGGAGAGCCTGACCTTCTTCCAACTTATGGTCAGGAGTGCCTTTC
>JAQUHK010000088.1 GCA_028683655.1 Alphaproteobacteria bacterium | reverse complement strand
AATATCGGCTCACTCGCCGTCCACGGCACGGTGAACGATGTCGCTCTGTGCGGGGCGAGGCCTCTGTGGCTCTCGGCAGGTTTTATTCTGGAAGAGGGCTTTCCGCTTGCCCAGTTGGCCGAGATCATCGAGTCGATGGCCGAGGCGGCGCGGCACTGTGGCGTCCAGATCGTCACAGGCGACACGAAGGTTGTCGAAAAGGGTAAAGCCGATGGTGTGTTTATCAATACGTCGGGCGTCGGCCTTTATGATGCCTCGCTGGATTTATCGGCCAAGAATATCAAGGAAGGCGACGCGATTTTGGTCAGCGGCTTTATGGGCGATCACGGAGTCGCGGTGATGGCGGCGCGTGAGAACCTCACCTTTGACGAGCCCGTTCTCTCTGACAGTGCCTCGCTTTACAGTCTCATTGACGCGATGCTCAAAACGGGAGCCGATCTGCATGCCCTGCGTGATCCCACGCGCGGGGGCCTCGCGACAACCCTGAACGAAATGGCGCAAACGGCAGGTGTCGGCATGTTGCTGGACGAGGTCGCCATCCCCGTGCGCGAGTCCGTGCGCGGTGTGTGCGAAATCCTCGGTCTCGATCCGCTCTATATCGCCAACGAAGGTAAGCTGATCGCTTTCTGCCCCTGTGATCAGGCCGAGCCGTTGCTGGCCATGATGCGCGTCCACCCCGAAGGCCGCAATGCCGCCATCATTGGCCGCGTCGTCAAAGACGACCAGCATTTTGTCGAAATGCAAACGACCCTCGGTGGCCGCCGTATGGTGGATTGGCTGGCAGGGGAACAATTGCCGAGGATTTGTTAACGGGAATCTCGTCGCGAGGAGCGCAGCGACGAGGCGATCCAGCCCCCAAGTTTCCACTGGCAGGACTGGATTGCTTCGTCGGCCAAGGCCTTCTCGCAATGCGCAGTCTGGGGCGGGCCTTACCCCTTAAACGCCGCCTGATCGGCTTCGCTGATTTCATAGTTGCCGAAGATGTTCTGGACGTCGTCATTGTCTTCCAGAATGTCGATCAGCTTGAGCAGCGTTTGGGCGGCATCGCCGGTGACGGGGAGGTCGTCTTTGGCAGACCAGACCAGCTTGGCACTGGACGGATCGCCATACTTGGCTTCAAGCGCAGCGCGGACAACCCCAAAGTTTTCGACGGTCATCGTGATATAGTGCGCGTCTTCTTCGGAATCGACATTGTCGGCTCCGGCTTCGATCACAGCTTCAAACATCTCGTCTGCGCTGGCCTTGCTGGCCGGATAAACGATCTCGCCGAGGCGATCGAACATAAAGCTGACCGAGCCGCTTTCACCCAGCGTCCCGCCATTCTTGGACAGGGCGGTGCGCACTTCGGCGGCGGTGCGGTTGCGGTTGTCGGTCAGACCTTCGATGATGAGCGCGGAGCCACCGGGGCCATAGGCCTCATAGCGCACTTCCTCATACGTGCCCTTGTCATCCGATCCGGGCTGGCCCGACTTGATGGCGCGGTCGATCCGGTCCTTGGTCATGTTCTTGACACGGGCCTCGGCCAAAGCGGCACGCAAACGGGGGTTATGCGCAGGGTCGGGGGCACCAAGCCGTGAAGCCACGGTGATTTCGCGGGCGATCTTGTTAAAGATCTTCCCCTTCTTGGCGTCGCTGATCGCCTTGGAGTGCATGACGTTTTTTGCGTGTGAATGTCCGGCCATGGGTCGTCTCTTGATTAGGTTGTCGTTGAGGTTGATTAAACGTTAAACTTGAAGTGGAAGATGTCGCCGTCTTGGACGATGTATTCCTTGCCTTCTTGGCGTAGCTTACCTGCTTCGCGGGCTCCGGCCTCGCCGTTGCATTCGACAAAATGATCGAAGGCGATGGTTTCAGCCTTGATGAAGCCGCGCTCGAAATCCGTGTGGATCACGCCTGCGGCTTGCGGAGCGGTGGAGCCGCGCCGCACCGTCCAGGCCCGCGCTTCCTTGGGGCCGACGGTGAAGAACGTCAGCAGCTCAAGGCGGCGATAGCCTGCCTGAATGATGCGGTTCAGGCCCGGTTCGTTCAGGCCGAGTGTTTCCAGAAACTCTTTCTTGTCTTCGTCGGATTCCAGCGTGGAAACTTCGGCCTCAATGGCGGCGGCAATGACGACGCATTCGGTGCCCTCGGCTTTGGCTTTTGCGGCGACTTTCTCGGACAGCGCGTTGCCTGTCGCCGCTTCGCTTTCTGCGACATTCGCGATGTAAAGAACAGGCTTGGAGGTTACAAGCTGGAGTTGCTTGAGGATGGCGGCTTGTTCGGCCGAGAGCGTTTCAATCAGAACGCGCGCAGGCTTGCCTTCTTGTAAAACCTTGAGTGCGGGTTCCATAACGGCCAGTTGCTCTTTTGCCTCGCTGTCGCCGCCCTTGGCTTTTTTCTGGGCGTTATAAACGCGCTTTTCAAGGCTCTCCATGTCGGCGAGCATCAGCTCTGTCTCCACGGTTTCGGCATCGCGGATCGGGTCGATGGAATCTTCGACATGCGTGATGTCGCCATCTTCGAAACAGCGCAGCACATGGATGATGGCATCGACTTCACGAATGTGAGCCAGAAACTTGTTGCCGAGGCCTTCGCCGCTCGCCGCGCCGCGCACGAGTCCTGCAATATCAACGAACTCAAGCTGGGTCGGGATGATCTTGGCCGAGCCCGCGATCTTGGCGAGCGTATCCAGCCGCGCATCCGGCACACCGACACGGCCCACGTTCGGCTCGATGGTGCAAAACGGATAATTGGCCGCCTGCGCCGCCGCCGTCGCGGTCAAAGCGTTGAACAAGGTCGACTTGCCGACATTGGGCAGCCCGACTATACCGCAATTGAAACCCATGCTATAGAACCTTCATATGTGACGCTGAAACGGGGTTTATAGAGCATGAAAAGCTTTAGGGCTATAGTTTTCGATCTGGACGGGACGTTAATTGATTCAGCCGAAGGGATTATGAATAATTATCGGTATGTGGCTGAGAAGATAGGGGTTCAAACGCCATCAGATGCTGTTTTGCGGTCTTTTATCGGCCCGCCTCTGCGTGGCAATTTGCTCCGATTTATTCCTGAAACTCAGGTCGATCAGGCAATAGCTTATTACTGGCACAGTATGATCGACATGCGCCGAGGTGTGGAGCAGACAAAGGTCTATGACGGCATTAACGAGCTTTTGTTGTCCCTCAACGAAAAGGGGATTCCGTGCTGTATCGCTACCAATAAGCGATATGATGTGGCCGAGGAGATCGTTGTTCATTACGGATGGAACGCTTTTATCAAGAAGACCTATGGCATTCTCCCCAGCGGAGGTGGTCCCACCAAAACTGACCTGATCCGTCGCGCGATGGCTGAGAACGGTTTTGATGAAGCCTCCACTTTGATGATAGGCGACAGACGTCATGATATCGAAGCCGCGAAGGACGCTGGTATCGCTTGCGCAGGTGTGCTTTGGGGATATGGCGGGGAAGAAGAACTGCGAGTCGCTGCGCCGGATTATCTGTTTCGTCAGCCAAATGATGTGCTGTCCAGCATTTGATGGCGACACACCTCAGTATGAAACCATTCTAAATTCCCCGATTGAAAAATTCCGCGAATTCCGGTTAAATGGCCGCACACAGCCTGAGGCCAAGCATGGAAGACGTGAACGCTCTCTTTTTCGACCTTGATGGAACGCTGACCGATTCCGCTGATGGAATCATACAGGCCTATACCTATGCCTTTAAGGCTATGGCTATTCGGCCTCCCGACGAAGTGACGATGCTGAGCTTTATCGGGTCCCCCTTGCGCAAGAATCTGGCCGAGTATTTGCCCTTTTCACACATTGAAGAGGCGGTTGATCATTATTTCTATTCCTATGACTATCTGCGCGGCGGGCTGACGGACAACCGGTTGTATGACGGCATCTATGACATGCTGATCGAGCTTAAAAGTAGTGGGATTGAGCTCTGCGTTGTCTCTGGCAAGGTGGTCGAGCTTATCCAGCCGATTTTGAACCTTTTTGATATCGAGTCTTTTTTCTCCGCGATTTATGGCGCGACGCGAGATGGCGTGAATACCAGTAAAAAAGATTTGATCGCCTCGGCTTTGGCGGGCAGTGGCTTTGATCCAAGCCGCGTCGTTATGGTTGGGGACAGATGTTATGACGTCGAGGCCTCGCGCGCCAACGGCATTCGCAGCGTCGCCGTGACATGGGGCTATGGCGACGAACACGAACTTGTTGCCGCCAATCCCGATTGGATTATCTCTGACCCTTCGCAGCTTAGGCAACTCGTCGCCAAACCGTCCCGTCTGGCCTCATAACGCAGCGAGCGCGGTTTTTTCAATCAGGTTCGCTGTCCTGTGTTTCGTGGATCAGCCCCAAACAAGCAATTTGATGCCGATGATGAAGGAAAATAGGCAGACAATCCTTTTGATCCACTTGTCGCCTCCTTTAAGCGCAAAGTGGGAACCTATGTAACTCCCGATGGCCATGCTCAGGAAGATGATCAGCGCATAGCTGTAATTCACCTTGTCGTGATAAATGAAGATGGCTGAAGAGATAACGGACATGACGATCCATGCCGTGATTTCTGTTGCATGGGCTTCGAAGGCGCGGAACCCCAGAAACGTTACGAGCACAAAGATCGCCATGATCCCCGTACCCGCGCCGAAAAAGCCGCCATAAATCATGACAAGCGCATAGATTAGGTAACCGAGGATCGTTGATTTCTGGCCCATGTCTTTGGCGACGAGCCCGAAGTCCTTTTTTAGAAGGGCCAGTGGAGAGACAAGAATAAGCAAGGTGCCGACGATGGGGTAAACGTATTGCTCGTCGATCTCAATGATGAGGCAGGTTCCCAACGCACCGGAAAAGACGGCGATTGTTGCGATAAATGGCAGTTGCTTCCAACGTATCTGGCCTGCCTTGTTGAATTTTTTGAACGCGATGACCCACGCGCCGATGGCAGCAAAGCGCGCCGTTCCGAGGGCTAGAGCCGGTGGAATCCCGCAGGAGACCATAAAAGGGACAAGGATCAGCCCGCCAGAGCCGCCCATGGCCCCGATGAGTCCCGTCAGGATGCCGACGAAGAAAAGCGTTACGCTGAAATAGGGACCGCTGGCAGAAAAAAGAGTGTCCATAATCAGGTATCCGTTTGCGGGTTGATCGTGCTGGCCACGTGTTATTGCGCCAGCGCGGTTTTCATTTTTTCGATAAAGCGGGCTTGGTCGCCGTCGAGGAGGAGGGGGAGGTGGTCGGGCAGGGTGGTGAGCAGGGGCTCCAGCCACGCCTTGTCGGCTTTGGCGAAGTTGCCGAGAACGTGGTTCGTGACATCGTCGCGTTGCCCCGGATGGCCAACGCCAAGGCGCAGCCGCCAATAGTCTTTGCCGATATGTGCATCAATGGATTTCAGGCCATTGTGGCCGCCATGGCCGCCGCCTTGTTTGACTTTGACCTGCGCGGACTCAAGGTCAATGTCATCATGGATCACGATCACATCCGCAGGCTCCAGTTTGTAATAGCGCATCACCTCGCCAACCGACTCGCCGGACAGGTTCATATAGGTTTGTGGTTTGAGGAGAAGGACGCTGCGTGTGCCAAGCGAGGCGGTCGCAAGCTGACCTTTATATTTCTTCTGCCACGCCGTCGCGCCGAAGGTATGGGCCAGCGTATCGACGGCCATAAAGCCGACATTGTGCCGGTTAAAAGAATAGTCGGCCCCGGGGTTGCCAAGGCCGACTATGATCTTTGTAGGCTGTGCCACGAAGGACAACCTTATTTCTTGGCCGCAGGCTTCGCAGCAGCCGGAGCCGCCTTGCCCGCAGGAGCCTTACCCGCAGGAGCCTTGCCGCCCTTGGCATCGGCAGCCGGAGCCGCCGCAGCTGTTTCGGCTTCAACCGAACCGCGCAGGGCCGACGGAACGGCGATTGCGGCGATGGTATAGTCCGTTTCCTTGGATGTATAAGTCACATCCTTGGGCAGGGTGATCGCACCGAGATGGACGGCTTCGCCGATGGCGTAACCTTCAAGGTCGATCTCGAACTTCTCGGGGATGTTCGAAGGCGAGCACTGGACTTCGATTTCATGGTGCACGATGTTCAGTGTGCCGCCGCGCTTGATGCCCGGGCACTTGTCCATGTTCGAAAAGACCACGGGGACATAGACGCGAACCTTGGTGTTGGCAGAAACGCGCAGGAAATCGACGTGGAGCGGACGATCCGTGACCGGATGGAACTGCACATCGCGCGGCAACACGCGGTGCTTCTTGCCGTTCAGCTCGATATCGAAAAGGGTGGTGTGAAAAGCCGCCTTGTTCACATAATTGAGCAGCTCTTTGTAGGTGATGCTGATGGTAACGGGCGGTGTCTTGTCCCCGTAAATAACGGCGGGTACTTCTTCTTGGCGACGGAGTGCGCGCGCGGTCCCCTTGCCGACACTTTCACGCGACTTGGCCGCAAGAGTTGTGACGTTCGTCATGACTTGCTTCCTTCTAGTTGTGCTGCGCAGCTCATGCTTTGCAGCGGTTAAAACCAGCCTCCAGGGGTGCTGGGCGGACCGGATGGCCCATGTCTTAAACCGTTCTTAGTCGAACAGGCTTGAGACAGATCTTTCCTGACCGATACGGGCGATGGCTTCGGCCAGCAGCGACGCGACGCTGAGCTGACGGATTTTGGCACAACCTGCAACAGCAGGCGTAGCCGCAATCGAATCCGTAGATGTCACGGAAGTAAGAGCCGAGGCGTTGATGCGCTCGATGGCTTTGCCAGAGAATACGCCATGCGTGCAGTAGGCTGCAACACTTTTCGCACCCTGATTCATCATGGCAGCCGCCGCGTTACACAAAGTACCTGCACTATCAACCATATCGTCAACAAGGATACACTGTTTATCCTTAATATCGCCGATGACGTTCATGACCTCGGACTCGCCCGCGCGTTCGCGGCGTTTGTCGATGATGGCCAGATCGGCTTCAAGCTTTTTGGCCAGCGAACGGGCGCGGACCACGCCACCAACGTCCGGCGAGACGATAACCAGATCGTCCGGCATCTTGCCATGGACGGACAGACGCTCGCGGATGTCGTTGACCAGAACGGGCTGGGCATAGAGGTTGTCGAGCGGAATATCGAAAAAGCCCTGAATCTGTCCGGCATGCAGGTCCATGGTCAAGACGCGGTCGGCGCCGGCAACCGTAATCAGATTGGCTACCAGCTTGGCCGAGATCGGCGAACGGGGCGAGGACTTGCGGTCTTGGCGGCTATAGCCGTAATAGGGCACCACGGCCGTGATGCGGCGGGCCGAGCTGCGCTTAAGCGTGTCGATAATGATGAGCAGTTCCATCAAGGAGTCGTTGGTGGGGAAGGAAGTCGGCTGGATGATGAACGTATCCTCGCCGCGCACGTTTTCAAGGATCTCGACAAAAACCTCCATATCCGCAAAACGGCGAATGTTGGTCTTTGCCAAAGGAATGCCCAGATGCTTGGCGATTGAGTCAGCGAGGGGCTGGTTGCTTGTGCCAGCAATAAGCTTAATGTTTGAAGCCATAGGGCGTGCCTTTTTCTGTTCCCGATAAGTTATGCCAACGGCCCGACGAAAGGATTCCCGATCCCCCCACCGTCATTGCGAGGAGCCCGTAGGGCGACGCGGCAATCCAGTCCCACTGCTTGAAACTTGGGGACTGGGTCGCCACGTCACTCCGCTCCTCGCGATGACGTAAGGGGTGTTTTTGTCGGTTCGTTGGTATAAATCTCTGCAGGCGTTCTATAGCAAGCAGCAGGACGCATGTAAACGCCCACGAAAAACTTGCAGGGATGTTTTTTTGGGGGCATTTCGCTGGGTCAGAAAAAAGTCGTCATAAAAAGGGGGCAAGACAGCTGCATAGGGCCTGTCGTGTGCCATGCCTTGCTCTTCTTGATGAGGGAAGGGGCGTTATTAGCGCTTCATTGTATAGTTAAGGTCGTTTCTGAGTGTTGCCAAAGGTGCCGCAACCGCACCGGCTTTGAACATGCCGGCCTTGAGGTTTTCGTCTTTTTGGGCGGCCACCCAAACCGCGTAGTCTTTTTTTAAGCCGTTATAGACCCCATGTTTCATAAATGGGTTGGTTGTTTTAAGACGGGCGACATTCTCTGTATGCCCGTCGGCCTTCAGGAGCTTTTCCTCAATCACGCCGCCTTGGGGAATATAGACAGTGCTCTTGGCCTGAATATCTTTCAGTTTGTCGGCCGAGATAACGTGTCCCGTTTTGGGGTCGCGTTTGGTGCCAGCGGTCGGCTTTGGCGCATCGGCTGCCTGCGCGACGGCGTGGGCGTGAGTCGTCGTTTCCTTGTTAACGCCTGCTGCTTTGAGGTGAGGGGCAAGGGTTCCCTTGCGGCGCATTTCCCCCAGAAGTTTCGCGATGGCTTTGCGGCGTTCGTTTGAGTTCTTGCCGTTTTTATTGAAAGCCTCAACCTTTTCTTTTTCGTCGGGCATAAGCTTGAATAATTTTGTCTTGTTGCCTTTTTGGAGGGCTTCGACGACCGTATCCAGATGTTTGTCTTTATCCGGTGTCAACAAGGCTTCAAGATTGGGCGCGGGAGCTGGCGCATCGAGTTTTTGTTCGCTTGGCGCGGCCTCTGTGCTTGGCTCTTCAACAGAGATGGCATACGACCCCCTGCCTGTATCTATGGCTTGCGATCCAACGGTCGCATTGTTCTTGACGATGCCGTCGGCTTTAAGAGTTTGTGTGAGGGGTTGTGCGTGATTGTCGATATTGGCCATCTTAAACTCCTTGCCGCGCCGTAAGGGCAGGGCTTCACCCATAATTGCATCACTTTGCAAATACTAACGCAAGAGAAATCCGGCTTCAGGACGATCACGAATGGTTGCAGGGCGTTAACTATAAGTATTGAGTCATTCCCGCGAAAGCTGGAATCCATGTTGATCTAAAGGACTTCCTTTAACATGTAGATTTCCTAAGTTCACAAACGAAGTGCAACACTATGGTAAGGTGTTGCTGTCATGGGAAAAAAGTACAAACAGTTCTCCTTGGAAGAACGATGCGAGATTGCCCGTCTGCAAGCAGGTGGCCAATCG
>JAQUHK010000087.1 GCA_028683655.1 Alphaproteobacteria bacterium | reverse complement strand
TATAGTGCACTCATCACATTTTTCGAAGCACTTGGAACAATGCTGTTGATCTTCGCCTGGATTGTCTTTGGTGGCTCTGCTGCTCTTCGTGAGCATGGGCGGCGATGCGTTGCTCAGCCGTCTGGGCGAGGCCAAGATTGATGAAGACACCTCGATGCGGCTGATGGCCTATGATCTTGCGATGCAGGCTATTCGCGATAACCCGTGGTTCGGGTTCGGGCTGGGTTCGTTTGACGGGGCTTTCCATTTGTACCGGACCGAGAACTTGCCCCTGTGGTTCCATCATGCGCATAACGATTATATCGAGATGATGATGGACCTTGGTGTGCCCGTCGCGCTGGTTTTGTTTGCGGGGTTCGCGGCCTTGGTTAGTTGCTGTGTGCCTGCGCTGCGTCACCGTCGCAAGGGGGGCGTGTTTCCTGCGCTTGCGCTTGGGGTCTCGGCACTTGTCGGCGTGCATGCCTTTGTTGATTTCAGTTTGCATATTCCAGCGATTGCCGCCACCTATGCCGCGCTTCTGGGGCTTGGTGTTGCGCAGAGCTGGAGCTCGCGGGAGGAGAATAGTCGCTCTGTGCGGCCAGTTCCGGCGCGTTCCGGCGCGCAGGGCCAGCCTGCGCCGCTGCGCAAGATCGCACCCGCTCCGCTCAAGAAAATCGATCCGCTCGCCACAGCGGCTGAAGCGCAAAAGGCCGCGGCCAAGAAGCCCGCAGGGCCCGTCAAGGTGAGGGAAGAAAAGATCAAGCCGATTGAGCCTGCTGCGGTGCCTGAGAGGCAAGCGAAGGCTGTTGAGAAGAAACCCGAGCCTGAAACGCTCAAACAGGAACCCTCTCCTAAGGACGAGAAAAAACCCGTTCAACCCGCCACCCCGCCGCGCCAGAGGAAGGGCAAAGAAAAGAAAGAGACAGAGCCCGCTTCTGCTGTGCCCCAGAAAAAGAAGGGGAAGGGGCGCAAGAAGCGTTAACTATAGCCGGTTGGATTTATAGTTAAACACCATTAAATTTGCGTATGAAAGTTTTTGGCGTGTTGTCTAGCTATTGGTTATTTGCTACGGCTAAGCGTCCTCAAGAGGAAATCAATAGTCAATTTTATCTAGAGAAATATAGAAGGGGTTAGAAAAATGGATGGAACTACTGTCACAATCGGGCTTGGTGGCGTTCTCGTTGCTGCAACGGCTGTTCTTACGGCCTTTGCTACGGCGGCAAGTGTTGTTTGTCACCGCTTTCATGACAAGGTTGCGCTTGGAAATGCTTTGGGGCGAAATGCTGTAGTAGGAGCTGGGACGGTGGCCTCGGGGACAATCGGCAGCGGATTGGGGGCAACGTTAGGTTTGGCGGCGATGTTTGTCCCGGGACTGAACCTTCTTTCAACGATAGGCTGCAATGTGTCGGGGGGTGATCCCTTGTTTTATTTGGGCACGGCGGGCGTTATCGGTTGCGCGGTTGGTTCGAGTGTTGCCTTCCGTAAACTTGGTCGCGCGTACAGCCTCGTAATATGGGAATGTAAAAAATCACTTCATGAGGGCACGATAGCCTTTGTGAAAAAAAGAATCTTTTGCCTTAATGCTCCGCGTTTATGCGCGGAGCATTTTTTGTTGGGAAAAGATGTAAAAATTGCTTAAAGCTCTAGCTCTTGTAAGGATGCCGTGAGGGCTTTGAGTGGTGCGAAAACAGTGGTTAGCTCGTCGATGACCTGAAGGTTGTTGATTTCCGAGATCAGAGATAAAGTTGGTGCGGATGATCTTTGCACCGCAGGAGAAGAAGTCGATGGAAGCCGATGTTGACTGCCTGAAAAAGAATCAACGAAAGGAAAGTGTAATTATTTGGGACGCGGATGGCGTTTTGTTTGAAACCTTTGTGCTGGACACGCAGTTTCGCTGGTCACAAAATATCAAAGCTGATTTAGGCATTGGTGGGCCACTGATAAAACAGATATTCTCTGGCGACTGGGAAAAGGTTTTGCGCGGCGAAGTCGAGGTGCTTCAGCATGTCGAAACCGTCTTTCAGCGTAATGATTTTTCTTTGTCAGCAGAGACTTTCGTCGCTTATTGGCTCGAAAAAGACAATCGGATTAACGAAGGCGTAGCGCACTATCTCGATCTGTTTCCTTCCTGCATCGGCAGCAATCAGCCGCGTGTGAGGGCGGAGCGTTTTGATGAATGGTTTAAGGGGCGTGTCATGCAAGTCTTTGCCTCAAGCCGCATGGGGGGGCTCATGAAGCCGGAGCCTGACTATTATCGATATATCGAGCATGCGCTAGGATTTTCTCCGCAGCAACTTTGCTTAATTGATGATACGCAGGCTAATGTTGATGGAGCGATAAAGCATGGCTGGCAAGCACATCATTTTGTCGACACAACAGGTCTTTCAGATTTCTTAGAAAATAGTAACCTTTTAAAGAAGTCTGCTGATCCCACTTCATAAGCCGAACTGTCTGTTAAAAGATAGATTTCTGTGCAAAAATGAAGGGGCTAAACGAGGATGGACCGAACCGCCTACGCATGTCCGTACGCAGAAAACTATGGGAGGTTCGTGGTTAGTGACTGAATGGTTGGGGCGGGAGGGATCGAACCTCCGCATGGTGGAATCAAAATCCACTGCCTTACCGCTTGGCTACGCCCCAACAGTGTTCGTCTTTGTAGTCTTGACGAGGGGGTCTCCTCAAGCTTTTTTTCGTGGTTAGCGGTAAATAACCGTTTTTTGTGCCAACGTCCTTCGGAATAACTCGATCAGCGGCAAAGTGAACTGGATTTCCGCTTTCACGGAAATGACGTCTTTTTGGTTAAGGTCTGTGTTTTTATTCTTAGGAGCCCCAGCCCAAGATATCTTTTTCTTGTTTTTCAAGGAGCGAAGGCGCCTTAGCGTGCCTTGGGGGGCTTGGCAACAATCTTAAGTGCTTGTTAAACTTGGCTACACGTCTTTTTAAGACTCCTTGTGCTAGGGGTAGAGGATCAAGACGCGCCCGATGGGGGCACTGCCGTGAAGTGAAGGAGTCAGTCATGAGTAAAACCGCAACCCTTTTGGACCGCACTTTTGAAGAAGGCGTGGCCCTGACAGTCGAGGCGCGTAACTATATCGCGTTTCAGGAACAGTCGTCGGGACGGCATCAGGATTTGCCGCACAACCTTCACGTGGGCTATCAGCACACGCGTGTTTCGGCTCGCCTTATTCAGGTGATGACGTGGCTTTTGGCAATGAAGGCTTTGCTGTCGGGCGAGATTTCGCCGGAGCAGTTTGCCTCGCCGCAATTTTCACTGCCGACCGCCGAGGAATGCGAAAATCCGACGGGGCCGGAGCTTGAGCAATTGCCGCAGGGGCTGCGCTCGCTTCTTGAGCGCACGCATCTTCTTTACCTGCGCATTCTGCGCCTTGACGCGATGGTGCGTGAAAAGCTGGAGGCTGGGGAAGTGCCGAACTTTGGCATGATTCAGGGAATCCAGATTATCGACCCGCCAAGCGATCCTTGTAATTAAGGCGCTGGTTCTGACACAGCCATTTTGGCTGTGCGGCGGCCTTGTTTTTTTTTCTTTTGCTTTGCCCTTGCGGCACCGTCAAGGAACATCTGCCATTTGATGTGGGGGGTGGTTGCTTGTTCAAGTGGGGGAAGCAGCGGCTCGAGCCGTCGTGTGGCATAGCTGCCAACGGACGTGTTCTCCAGATTGTTTTTCTTCAGCACCTCCGTGTTTTCTGGAAACAGTGAGGATAAGGGGATTGTGCTGTTGTAGGGGATGAGCATTTCCTCGGCGGCAAACTGGATAATGCGGTACATCTGGACCAGATAGTCGGATTTCAGCGGGCACTTGCCGCTGCTGTTTTTTTGCCCCGTCATGATGCAGTGAAGATTCTCGTTGGCTGTTTCCAGGCACAGGTCAAAGGGAAGGTTGAGCCGCTGGAGGATATCGAGCAGCAGCGGCGTTTCTTTTTTCAGCGTGGTCACGATCGCCGAGAAGAAACGATCTGTTGGTTCTTTGGGCTTTGTTATGGTCATCGACGAGTCTGGATCGGGGGTGACGGCATTGTCGGTCACGGTATAGGCAGGTTCAAACATCATAAATCCCATAGGTTTTTAAATATTCTTGGATCGTAACGACTTATGGCCTGAAAGCAAATAAAAACGCGGCCCCCTTGCGGTGGGCCGCGTTTTTTTAAGCGGTAATGCTTAGGCCTTTTTCTTCTTGGCCGGAGCGGCTGCCTTGGTGGTCAGCTTGATCTTGTCTTCCTTGGCTTCGGGAGCAGAAGCGGCAGGGGCTTCCTCGCTCGACTTCGTTGCACCAAGGCCGGCGAAACGCTTGTTGAACTTGGCGAGCTGGCCGCCCTTGTTGATCATGCGATGCTGGCCAGTCCATGCGGGGTGCGTCTTGGAGTCGATGTCCAGTTGCAGACGGCTGCCTTCCGCGCCATAGGTGCTGTGCGTCACGAACTCGGTGCCGTCGGTCATGACGACGGTAATCTTGTGATAATCGGGATGGATGTCTTTTCTCATTGTTTCCAGCTTCTTTCTGATGCGTCCATAGCGCCAAGGCGCACAAAAACGGTCCCAAGCCGAAGGGCGCGCATTTCGCCGCTTGAGCCGAAACGTCTTTCTAGGGAAAATGCAGGGGAAATGCAAGAGCGGTTTCTTTTTTTCAAGCAAGAAGGGAAGCTGGGCGGCGAAGATGCTGTATTCAATAATCCTATAACAGGAAAAAACACTTGACAATGGGGCGGAAAGGGTGTAGATAAGCGTTATTGGTTGGAATCGGGTTTGGGCGTATAGAAAAGACTTCCGCAAGCGGGGACTCTTCAGAAAACGGGTTAGCATATGAAAATTGGACAGATTATGGGCGTTATCGTTCTTGCATTTGTGGCCGGATGGCTGGGCAGCGTCGTGGCAGGCAAGCAACTGGCGCGGGCCCCTCAGGCGGCCAAGGCGGAGACGGTTTACGAGCGTGTTTCACGCACCAAGACGCTGCGGTGCGGCTATATCCTTTATGATTTCGTTGTGAACAAGGACCCGAACACGGGGAAGATGTCCGGCATTCTGGTCGATACGCTGGAAGAAATGGCCCATCGTCTGGACTGGAAGGTCGAGTGGACGGAGGAGCTTTCCTATACCACGGGCTATGAGGGGCTGAAGACCGACCGCTATGATTTGGTCTGCACGGCCCTTTGGGGGTTTCCTCCGACGGCAAAACTAACAGAGTTTGTCGGGCCGCTTTATTATGAGCCCATCGGGATTTGGGTTCGCGCCGACGATCACCGCTTTGACGGAGCGTGGGAGAAGATTAACGATCCGTCTGTGACGGTATCGGGGGTGGACGGGACGTTCCCCGCTCAGGAAGCCAAGGCTTTGTATCCTAAGGCCAAGCTTCACTCCCTGCCGCAATCGACGGACTATGCCGCGCCGCTGATGGATGTTGCGACCCGCAAGGCCGATGTGACTTTTATCACCAACAGTATGGGCCTTGCGTTTAATCGCATGAATGGGGGCAAGCTGCGGAATATTGCTGTTGAAAAGCCGTTCAGGGTTTTCCCGATCTATCTGGCGGTCGAGAAGGGCGCGTTCGAGTTGAAGTCCCTGCTGGACAGCGTGCTGGATTTGATGCGCAACGATCAGACGCTGGAGAAAATTATCGGCAAGTATGAGAAGGATAAGGGCTCCTTCTATCGCACCGCGCGGCCTTATGCGGTCGAAAGGCCGGATCAGGCGGCGGGGGAGTAGGGCGGCCCCTTTTCGGGGTCATAGTTGGTTAATCCCGAAGGAATAATTTGCAAAATAGTGGAAAAGAAAGCGAAAAAAGCTTTGCTTTTCACAGCGTGATTGTCTAACTTGCCCACCTTGCCGGACGGCATGTGCACCCGTAGCTCAACTGGATAGAGCATCTGACTACGAATCAGAAGGCTAGGAGTTCGAATCTCTTCGGGTGCACCATAAACAAAGACCCCCGTAAGGGGGTTTTTGTTTGTGGAACATCCTGAAGGATCGAACGACTACGAGTTCGACCAAACGCGACATGAAATGGCGTTGTTTATAGGGCCAAAGCTTTCTGTTTGGCCCCCATGTATAGCTTTCTTAACATTCTTTCATATGTTGCCCATCCTTCTGGCGGCTGGATCTTATCTTCGGGTGAAGGGGCAAGAATAGTCACAATCTCACTCGCTGTGGTTTCAAATGAATTGACAATGTGATCGACCTTCAGGTCCTCTGGCACACCAATCCATTCATCGTCAAAGAGCTTTGATCCTGCATATATTGTGATGATGGGGGACGCTATTTCCTTCATCGCTTTGTAAAAAGGAGACAGCTCACTCTCAATACAGCAATCAGACAAACCGCTGGTGGCAAAAGAGAGTCCGTAGCCATATTTCTTCTTAAGGCCAATGTGTAACCCGTTAGCAAGCTTAATTTTTTCGTTGAGGTCGAGCATTTTATCGAGATTGAAGATAACAATCCCCTGATCTGTCAGGCGAACAGGCACTTCACTGATGAGACAGCACAGATGGGGGGCGTTGAAGTCTCCAATCGTGTTGCTGTTATTATTGTAATGATTGTGGACGCCAAAAAGCATCAAACTATCCCTTCTTCGTTTATACATTACCTTTTTAACAGAGGGGATTTGTTTGTCAACGATTTGGCTATGGAGGGGAGCAGTTTGGCCCCATGCGGGCGTGAGAGCTCTTCCTTTTAACAACGAAGCACTTAACTCTTGAGAGAGTCGATCAGCATAAATCTTTATTCAAGACATATCGTGATGGATTTGGAATTTCTTTGATCCATTAGGTCGATGTACGATAAATTTCTTTTCTGATGACGGGGGGCTGTCCGTTGAAGGCAATATGTTAAATCTTTTACGCTCGTCCTTTTTCCTGAAAGATAGGGGGGATTCCGTTGAGGTGATCTCACTTTGGATGGCTCTTGCTCTTTCTGGGTCTAAATGCTGGAAACAGGGCAATCCAATAGGATCGGTTAAGTTTCCTTTTGCCGCCGGTGTAACTTTTTCCCAAACAGTGCGTGCTGCATGTAAGACGCGCCCTTTGAACATATCCAGATGATCTTGCAGGGCGGGATCAATGGGGCCTCCTTCTAGCTGGGAAACAATGTTGGCTAAACTCATCCATGAACAAGAAATGGCATCACGTTGTTGTTTGAGGTTGGTGTGTGTTAATTTATATGACGGAAATTCTTGGTGTAGCCATTGTGTGACCTGTTGCGGCGGCGGGCTCCCGTAGGGATCACGGTATGTAATGGCTTTTGCCTTTGTGTCTATTGCTATGGATATGGCATGACCACGGGCGATTGAGGACGGGATGCTACCAAGAACATAAAGAATGGGTTTAGTGGTTTTGTTTGGAAGGGGCGGTATTGATTGTTTTTTAAAGTCAACAGCAACAATGTCTGCCTTATCTGACCAATTTGGCACCATGCTGTCGAATAGCAAATTCTGGTTCCCTCCAATAGGAAAAACCAAAACAGGGAATCCGGTTAGTCCAGCTCTAACCGAAAGATTAGTTTCTTCTGCAAAGAGGTGGTCAGTAGTTTCAGTCATGCAGACATCCTAACACAGAATAAATAATGTCCTGTAAATGATGCTATCATTAATGATGTGTTAATGGAGAGGCTGAAGCTTAGTGCATTAACGCGCTGTTTTTCATTAGCCCCCTTCCGCTTTTTCTCGTATAGGTATCGGCCATGATACGGATGGCTTCTCTTCTTGGACTCCTTGGGCTTGTCGCCGCGACGTTGCTGATCGCGCGGTCGGGCTATGATGAGGTTATGGCGGCTCTGGGGCAAGCGGGGTGGGGGATTTTGATCACCAGCCTGTTTCATCTGGTGCCGCTTTGGGCTTGCGTTATGGGGTGGCAACCGCTTTTGCCCGGCAAGGTCAAGGCGGGCAAGCCGTTTTTCATGTATGTGCTGTGGATCCGCGCTTCGGTGAATAATTTGATGCCTGTCGCCCGTATTGGTGGGGAGATTTTGTCCGTCCGCCTGATGATCAAACACGGTATTCGCAAGGCACCTTCTATTGCTTCAACTGTTGTCGAGATTACGCTGTCGATCCTTGCGCAGTTCGTTTTTGTACTGATCGGCGTGGCGTTCTTTGTGCTGCGCGTGTCCAATGAAAATCTGGGGATGCAGCTTCTTTGGGGGCTTTTGATTACCGCCCCCGCCGTTGGCGCGTTATTTACTATTCAAAAGGTCGGGCTGTTCGGCTTGTTCGAGAAAATCTTTGGCTTGCTGCTGCGTGATAAGTGGAAAAAGTTTGCCGGAAGCGGCGCGAAGCTGGACCATGCCGTGCGCACGATGTATCGCCGTCGAGGCAAGGCGTTCGCCTGTTTCATGTGGCAGTTTGCGTCATGGGCGTTGTGCAGTTTTGAGATATGGCTAGCCCTCTATTATCTGGGGCATCCGATTTCGCTGCTGGAGGCCATGATGATCGAGTCGTTGATTCAGGCCACAAGCACGGCGGCTTTTGCCGTTCCGGGTGCGCTGGGTGTGCAAGAGGCGGGCTTTATGCTGTTTGGCTCGATGCTCGGCCTCACGCCCGATATTGCGGCGGCGCTGGCTGTCGTGCGGCGGTGCCGTGACCTTATTCTGTATGTGCCCGGTCTTCTGGTGTGGCAAATTCAGGAGAGCCGCTGGTTGCTTCAGGCCAGGAAGCAAGAGCTGCGCAAACCTCCTGCGGCCTCGTAAAGTCGATGCGCGGGTGGCCAAACGGCACCCAGTGAAAGCGCGTGTACCACAAGGTGCCTTCGTGTGGCGGCTTGCTGTAGTCATAGGCGGCGAGCGGCCGGTAGCTTTCCTGCGTCGTGCCGATGTATCCTAGATTCTTTTGCTCCGAGACATAGATTTTCAGCAAGGCTTTCTTTTCAGTTTGCTCGTCAGGCGTGAGCAAGAGCGTGGTTTCTGTGCCATTCGCGGCGGGGAAGGTCTGGGCGTTCGCTTTACCGCCGCAGAAATTATATTCGGCGAACTCAAGGACAGGAAGCTTCCAGTGCGGTGCCATCAGGCTGACAAGGCCGTTCACGCAATCGTGATCCGCATTGCCGCCTTCATATGCGGGGACCCAGCGCTGGTCGGTCTTGTGGCGGTCGATGGCGGCTTTGATGTCTTGGGCCGGTTGCGATAAATGGCTG
>JAQUHK010000086.1 GCA_028683655.1 Alphaproteobacteria bacterium | reverse complement strand
ACCACCGGTGCGGGTGCGCAAATCATGGGCCCCGCAAACGCCGTCGGCCGCCAAGGCTGCGGCTAAAATCGCAGCCCTGTCCGCTTCAGGCAGTTCGGAATCCATCAAGTCGCGCAAAGAAAGCCGCGCTATTTTCACGGCCCCCACGATCATCCCGCCAGCAATCACCAGCGCGAAAAGGGGATCGATCCACAAGACGTTCAGCCAGCCCTGAAAAACGAACGTCGCCACAACGGCCAGATTGATCAGCACATCGCCAACATAATGCAATCTGTCCGACGCAATCGCCAGCGATTTGGTCCGCGTGATCGTATAGGTTTGGAGCGCAAGAAGAGCCAAAGTCATCCCGATCGCCAGTCCCATCACGGCATAGCCCGTTCCGGCATTGGCCAAAGGTTGGGGCTCGGCCAGCCTGCCGACGGCCTCTTTCACCAACAGCACGGAAGAAACCGTGATAAACGCAGCTTGCGCCAACGCCGCCAAGGATTCCGCCTTGCCGTGCCCGTAACGATGGTCCCGATCCGGTGGCATCGTCGCCACCCACACGCCATACGCCGTGATCAGCGAGGCCAGCAAATCGACGGCGGAATCCACCGTCGAAGAAAGCAAGGCCACAGAACCGGTTTGCAGATAGGCATAAATTTTGACGGCAATCAAAAAAGCCGCGACGAAGACACTGGCATAACTCGTCAGTTGCCGAAGGCGGTTATCCCCAAAAGAAAACGCTGGCGCGGGCGCAGAAACGTGGGTCAAGGGTAAAGCCTTTCTGTCGTCCAGCCTTTATCTGTCGCGCGATAGACGACACGGTCATGCAGCCGGAACGGATGGCCTGACCAAAACTCGATCCGCACCGGGCTGACCCGATAGCCCCCCCAATGTGGCGGACGAGGAACCGGTTTTCCCTCGTAAGCGGCGGTTAATTCTTCAAGCCTCTTTTCCAGAAAAGCGCGGCTCTCCAGCGGGCGGGATTGAACCGAAGCCCACGCTCCGATCTGGCTCTGGCGCGGACGCGAGGCAAAATAAGCATCGGATTCCGCTGCGCTGACCGGCGCGCTATGTCCTTCAACATGAACCTGTCGATACAACGATTTCCAATAAAAACAAAGACCAACCTTTTGATTAGCACGGATTTGATCGCTCTTGCGGCTTTGTTGATTGGTATAAAAAACAAAACCGTCCGCGTCATACCCCTTCATCAGCATCGCGCGGGCCGTCGGGAACCCATCAGCTCCAACCGTAGCAAGCATCATGGCATTCGGATCGGCAGGCTCTTTGGCCTCCGCTTCCGCCAACCAAAGGGCAAAAAGCTCGTAAGGATCATCGACGGGCAAAATTTCCTGCATCTCGGGCATCGGCGGCCTTTTGTCGGCAATAAAACGAATCAGCCAAAAGATAGCCGTTTCCGAGCCCCGCGCAAAGGCCAACCACGCCCCCATGAACGCCTTTTTGCCCCGCCCTGTCCTTTTAGACGACATAGTTGCGCCACGATCCTTTTTTAGATTTAATGGGTGAAGGCGTCGCTTTCGCGCGTGACCTTATCAAGAACGACAAAGAGGCTTTCAATGATGCGCAAATCTTTCCTCACCGTAATGGCTGCCGCCCTTCTTCTCTCCGCCTGTCAGGCTCAGGAAATGGGGACCAAGGAAGGCGTCGGAACGCTGGGCGGTGCCGCTGTTGGCGGCCTTTTAGGCAGCTCTATCGGCAAGGGCTCGGGACGTCTGGCGGCTACGGCGGCTGGTGTCGTCCTTGGCGGTTGGCTTGGCAACGAAATCGGGGCGTCTCTGGACAAGGCCGACCGCTCGGCCATGACAACGGCGACCTCGCGGGCCTATACCGCGCCGGTCGGCCAGCAAATCACGTGGAACAACCCCGAAAGCGGCAATTCCGGCACCATTACCCCCGTCCGCGACGGCTATGCCAGCAACGGGGCCTATTGCCGCGAGTTCCAACAAACCGTCGCTATCGGTGGCCAGCAGCAACAGGCCTATGGCCGCGCCTGCCAGCAGCCCGACGGTTCATGGAAAATTGTCCAGTAAGAACAAGTTAACGCTTGAACCCATCGTCAAGGATTGCGATATCCATGACATGGGTTCAGGAGTTTTCTCAACATGGGCAATCCTTATACATTACTCGGCGTCTCTCCATCGGCCAGCGAGGCCGAGATCAAGAGTGCGTACCGTAAACTGGCGAAAAAATACCACCCGGACATGAATCCGGGGCGCAACGACATTGAGCAAAAGTTCAAGGAAATCACGGCCGCCTATGACCTGTTGTCCGATCAGACCAAACGGGCCCGCTTTGATCGTGGTGAAATCGACGATCAGGGCAACGAGCGCGGCTTTTATCGCGGCGGTGGCGACCCCTTTGGCGGGCGCGGCGGACGTAGCGGACGACGCAGCAACAGCGGCGGCAACGGCCCCTTCGGCTTTTCTGGCCGCGAAGGTATCAATGTCGAAGACTTGTTCAGCGAGTTTTTCGGCGCAGCCAATCGCAAACAGCAGGGCCGCTCTTCCTTTCACGACGAGACTCCGGCTGGACGGGACGTAACCTATACCGTCGATCTTCCTTTCACCGAAGCCTGCCTTTGCGGGCGCAAGCGGATCACACTGGAAAACCGAAAAACCATCGAGATCACGATTCCGGCCGGAACGAAAGATGGCGACAAACTGCGCCTGAAGGGCCTGGGCCACGGGGGAAGCGGTGCGGCCATTATCGAGCTTAAAGTCCTGCCCCACGCCTTTTTCCGCCGCGATGGCAACGCGATCCATCTCGAGGTTCCGCTCAGCCTGCCCGAAGCCCTTTTGGGCGGCACGATAACCGTGCCAACGCTCAGCGGTTCTGTGTCCTTGAAGGTCCAGCGCGGCACCAACACGGACATGGTGATGCGCCTGAAAGGCAAGGGGGTTCCCTCCCCCTCCGGTGAGGCTGGAGACATGTTCATCAAACTCAAAATCGTCCTGCCCGATCAGGGCAAGGACGAGCTGGCCAGCACCCTTGAAAAATGGGCGAAAAAACACGCCTATAACCCGCGAAAAAAACTCGGGTGGTAACCGTGTCGGCCTCATCAAAAAAGGCCCGGCGCGGCCATGCTGCCTATCAACGCGGGAAACGCAGCGAGTTTTTATGCCGCCTGTTCTTGCGCTTGAAAGGCTATCGCATTCTGGCGTCTCGCTATAAAACCCATCAAGGCGAAATCGACATCATCGCCTTACGAGGGAAGACGGTGGCCTTCATCGAAGTCAAGGCTCGCGCCAACGTCCATCAGGCCGCCGGTGCCGTATCCCCCCAGCAACAAGCCCGCTTGGCCCGTACGGCAGCTTTGTTTCATGCCCATCATCGGGGCTATTCGAAATACACCATGCGGTTTGATGTGATGCTTGTCGCGCCGCTGCGCTGGCCACGTCATATTGAAAACGCCTTTCAGGCTCACGTCAGGCTCGGGTAATGACTCCAAAATTATCCCCAATCTTTTTTTCCGCAAAGGATTTGCTCTCGGCCAAAAGCGGGGTAGAGTGATTCTTATGAACAACCAGCAAGAAGCTTTGCGCGTCCTGCGCCGCGCCGGTGAAAGCCGTGACGATGCCGTCAATCTTGGCGACGCCGCGTTGGCCTTGGCCCTTTTGGACACCAAAAAGGACGCAGACCTGACGCCTTATCGCGCCCGGCTGGCCTCGCTTGTCGATCAATTAAAGGCCCAGGGCGACGCCAAGAAACTTGACGATCAGCTCACGATTTTGCGTCGCGTTCTGGTCATTCATAATAAATTTCAGGGCGACGACAACCACAACGACGATGCCCGCGCCAACAACTTGATGGACGTCCTCGACCGGAAAGCCGGTTCGCCCGTTGCCCTTGGGTTGCTTTACCTGCATCTGGCCTCGGAAATGGGCTGGGCCATGACGGGCCTTGACCTGTCCGGCCATTTCCTTTTGCGCCTGTCGGCGCAGGACGGGCAAGTTATCATCGACCCGTTCCGCGCGGGCCAGACCTGCCAGATTGAGGAGGTTGGCGATTACCTTCTGGATGACGACGAGCTTCTTGAAGAACAAGAACGCCCGACCCCGCTGGATTTGTCGTCCGAGCTGCTGCATCCGCTTAGCAAGCGCGATGTTTTGCTGCGCCTGCAACACGCCGTCAAACGGCAACATCTTTCCCAAGATCGCGTTGAAGCCGCCATAGCCACGCTTCAAAGCATGATCCTTTTTGCGCCGCGCCACCAAGATTTGTGGCGAGAGCTTGGCTATCTTCAGGCCGAGCGCGGCCATTTGCGCGCCGCCATCACGGCCCTTGAGGTTGTGCGCGACCTCGTCGTCGATCCCGCCCCCCTTCAACAAACCGACGTCTTGCTTCGCGAGTTACGCTGGCGACTGAATTAGCGACAGAGACTTGAACTTCCTCCTTGCTCCGCCCAAACGAAGGCCCTACGCTCTGTGGATTCGTGTTCTTTGAGGCCCTTCCATGAAAAACATATCGCTTTTTATCGCCGCCATCGCTATCGCGTTAGGTTCTGTGTGGGCCCATGATCAAATCAACCCGCAACAAGCTTTTGTTGTAGAATCGGTATATGACCGCGTAATGCGAACGGGCACGATCCGTTGCGGATACACGCCTTATTCAGTCGGGTTCATCAAAGACCCAAACACTGGGGCCTTTAGCGGTATCTACTATGATGTTGTAAATGAACTCGCCAAAAACCTTCAGCTTAAAGTCGAATATGTCGAAGAATTGGGCTGGGGGGAGCAGGTTGCAGCTCTTGAGTCCAATCGCTTTGACATGATGTGTTCGCCCACCAGCCTTAACGCTGGCCGGACTCGCGCTGCCGATTTTTCAATACCGCTTTACTACAGCCCGGTTGAGTTATGGGTACGGAAAGATGATTCCCTTGCGCAAGCACCGCTTGAAAATTTCAACAAGCCTGAGGTTAAAATCTCTGTGCTTGACGGGGAACAAACGTCGACTTTTGCACGAAACTACTTTCCGCAAGCTCAGCCAGTCTCTCTTCCTCAATCCGCGAGCTTTTCCGAGCTGATGCTACAGGTCACTATGAAAAAAGCCGATGTTACGCTGGCGGAGCCGTTCGCCGTTTACGAGTTTATGGAGGCAAACCCAGATGCTCTACAAAAGGTCAACCTGCCCAAGCCACTGATAACAGTCCCCAATGTCATCCTCATTAAACGCGATCAATTTGCTTTCAAGGAAATGATCGACAATGCTCTGCGCGAGCTCTTCAACACAGGCTTTATGGACAAGGCCATAACTAAATACGAGAAATATCCGAACAGCTATCTTCGGGAAACAACCTTGCGGTAAGCCTTCGTCCTTATTGCTCCCAATCAACAGCGCAAATCAGTATTATTTTCACCCCTTGCTTTTCGGTTGGGGGCATTATACGCTTTGCTTCATGAACGATGAAAACGCCTTCTTTCTGACAGCATCGCTTCCGGTCCTTCCGGTTGCCTTCGCTCGCGCGTTTTCCGCTATGTTCGGCATGATGATTATGCCTGCGTAAGCGCAGGTATCTTCTCTCTTCTCACCCACATTTTTGTCTTTTTACACCCTTTGATGGGGGCGCTTTGACCGGCTTTTGACCGTTTGATGCGCCCGCCCGCAAAGAAGGGTTTTGTTGTCCTTTTTTTCATGGAGAGTCCCGTGACCCAAGCTCACCCCCTTACCACCACGCTATCTTTTCTGCGCGCCAGAGCACATTTGGCCGCCTCAGCCTTACTAGCCCTGCCGCCCTATCGCGATATAGTCGCGCGCTATTCGCCGCAGGTTACGGCGCGACTGTTGCTCAGCGGCAAAGTTAGTTTAGGGCGTTTCCCCCTTCTGCCCATCACGGGATTTGCAGGTTCGCTGCCGATCCGTTCAGCGGTCTATTATTTTGGGGACGAGCTTCAACCTTGTCATCTCGATGCGCTTGGTGCCCTTCAAACACGCGACAGGCTCATCCGCTTGCGCCACAGGCAACGACGCGCGGGCAAGGAAACGCAGCGGACGGAAAAAGCCCTGGCCTTTTGCCAAACCGCCCTTGAGGTCCTTCGCTCAGACGATCCATGCGCCACCAGACATGTGGAAAAGAAAATCTATGCCAGTCCCAAAAGACTGCGTTGTTTTCTAAGAACGCGCCAACCGGAGCAAGCCTATTTTGCCCTGACGGCCTGATCTTTTGTCAGTCTCCTTTCCTCCCCGATGGGGAGGAAAGAGGGGGCCAACAAATCAATCCGCAAAGGGATCGCGGACGAGGATCGTGTCTTCACGCTCGGGGCTTGTGGAAACGAGCGTGACGGGCACCTCGGCCAGCTCTTCGATCAGGCGGATATACTTGATCGCACCCGCCGGAAGGTCGGCCCAGCTGCGTGCGCCCTTGGTGCTTTCGCTCCATCCCTCACAGGTCGCATAAACCGGCTCGACCTTGGCTTGCAGCGCGGGATTGGCGGGAAGGTGATCGATCTCCTTGCCGTCCAACAAATAAGCGCGGCAGATTTTCAGCTCGCTCATCCCGTCCAGCACGTCCAGCTTGGTCAATGCGAGGCCGTCAATGCCGCCGATTTTAGCGGCTTGCCGCACCAGCACGGCGTCCAGCCAGCCACACCGGCGCTTGCGCCCCGTGACCGTGCCAAACTCGCGACCGCGCTCGCCAAGGCCTTCACCAATTTCGGTAGTGTCTTCCGTCGGGAACGGCCCCGCCCCGACGCGCGTCGTATAGGCCTTGCATATCCCCAAAATACGGCCCAGCATTTTCGGGCCTACGCCCGCGCCGCCCGCCGCCGCCCCGCCGACGATGCTGCTGGACGTCACAAACGGATAGGTGCCATGGTCAATGTCGAGCATCGAGCCCTGCGCCCCTTCAAACAATACGAGCTTGCCTTCCTTGCGGGCCTCTTCCAAACGCTGCCAAACCACGGCGGCGAAAGGCAGAATACGCGGCGCGATTTCCATCAGCTGATCGAACATATCCTGGGCCTTCAACTCCTCCGCGCCATAGCCGCGCAGCAAAGCGTTATGGTGCACGAGAAGCTCTTCGATCTTTTCGCGCAACAAGTCAGGCGTTGTCAGATCGCACAAACGCACGCCGCGCCGCGCGACTTTGTCTTCATAAGCGGGGCCGATGCCACGCCCTGTCGTCCCAATTTTACGCGCCCCCTTGGCGGCTTCCCGCGCCCGATCCACAATCCCATGAACCGGCAAAATAAGCGGCACATTTTCCGCAATGATAAGGTTCTCCGGCGTAACAACTACGCCTTTTTCGGCAATCTTTTCGATCTCGCCCAGCAGAGCCCACGGATCGACCACGACCCCGTTACCGATAACCGAGAGTTTGCCCTTACGCACAATCCCCGACGGCAGCAAATTCAATTTATACGTCACGCCATCAATAACGAGCGTGTGTCCGGCATTGTGCCCGCCTTGAAAGCGCACAACGACATCGGCGCGCGAGGACAGCCAGTCAACAATCTTGCCTTTTCCCTCATCGCCCCACTGGGCCCCGACGACGACGACGTTTTTCATATGACTTACTCCAAAAGGGTTATCAACATGGCTCGTTTTAGCCTATTTCCCCTTGAATCCCAAGAAATCTTCGCGCTTTATTTGCCGGTGTTTTTGGGGTAGGTTCGCTGAACCAACACCAGCCCGTGAATGAAGTGGAGCACGAGTCGACGACCCCCTTTCGTCATTGCGAGGAGGCCTTGGCCGACGAAGCAATCCAGTCCTGCGGTCTGTAGGTTGAGGACGGGATCGCCACGTCGCTCCGCTCCTCACGATGACGGCAGAAGGCAGTTCATAGACGGGCGGTATAACCAAGCAACCTCAAGGATTCCATGTCCCCCGTTCGTTCGCTTTATGATTGGACTCTTCGCCAAGCCGAAGGGCCCTATGCCTCTTTTGTCCTGTTTGCTGTGGCCTTTGCCGAAAGCTCATTCTTTCCCATTCCGCCAGATGTGCTTCTTCTCCCCATGACCCTGGCGCGCCGTGAGCGGGCGTGGCGGTATGCCTTGATTTGTACCTTGGGCTCTGTCATAGGCGGTCTTTTGGGCTATGCCATCGGCGCGTTGCTTTATGAATCTGTCGGACAATGGATTATCCAAACCTATCATATGCAGGAAGCCTTCCAACGCTTTCATGACGAGTTCAACGAATGGGGCGTGTACGTTATTTTAGCCAAAGGCCTGACGCCCATTCCCTTCAAGCTTGTGACCATCGCCAGCGGCGTTGCGGCCCTTCCGCTTGTGCCGTTTGTGCTTGCCGCTGTCGTCACGCGGGCGGCGCGGTTTTATCTGGTCGCCGGACTCGTCCGTAAGTTTGGCGAACCAATCCGCACCTTCGTAGAAAAATACCTGAATTGGGTGGCGTTAGGAATCTTGGTCGTGATTGTCTTCGGCTTCTGGCTGGTGCTTGGCTAAAACTTTTTGCACAAAAGGCACCGATATTTTGTGGCCCGTCTCTAACGCCGCTTCATCCAGCTGACAGACAAGCCGCAAAATGGCTGCGCCAGTGCGCTCGATGCGCGTTGCCAGATATTGCACGACACCGGCCTCGACCATCAACTGACGGTCCCGAAACAATTTAAGCAGAAGGCTGGGAACAAGGTCATCGTCGGGCTCTTCGATCACGGCGCAGGCACAGCTTTTCAGGCGCGTCTCAATGTCCTTGATCGCCAGCCCCCATTGCGCAGGCGGCTTGCGGGCTGTCAACAGGACGGGGATAGCGGCGGTCTTCGTCGCATTATAAAAATGCTGTAGCCATTCCTGGGCCGCCAGATCATCTTGACAGCGGTCCGCATCCTCCAGACACAAGGTCTTGGCCGCGCAGGTTCCCTCCACGATAGAGGCTAAAAGCTCGTCACTCAAAACAACGGATTGTGCCTGATGCTGCGCCCGCCAAATCGAGGCCAAGTGGCTTTTGCCGCACCCTTCGGGCCCGCACAAAACCAACAGGTGGGAAGGCCAAGCCGACGGCGGCGTTTGCAGCACCAACCGCACGGCCTGCGCATTCGCCACAGAGGGAAGAAAATCCTCCACGGTTCTGGCCTCGCTCTGGGGTAAGGGAAGCGTGTACTGGCGCGTCATGATGGGTCTTTGGGGGCCTTATAAAGCGAACTGTACCGATAATGGCTGATCGCCAGCCG
>JAQUHK010000085.1 GCA_028683655.1 Alphaproteobacteria bacterium | reverse complement strand
GCAAGAAGCTCTGATAAATGAGACGACGCTATTCTTTGCCTGAACCCAGGCTTATTGTGAACGCGTCGATCCAGATAATCGTCAGGGTCATATTTTTTACGACGAGGCTGGTCAGGGTGCCTTGTTTCCTCATATTGATCATCATCATCTTCGTCCATAGTGAACCCCTTTAGCGAATGCCTCAAAAAAGTTAACCCATATGAGTCTTTTTGAGGGTCGCCGTCAAGGACGGCAGGTCTACTTCGTCCAAAACTTCATGTTGTCTTCGGCAGGCGGCATATATTTCTCGGCTTGAAAAAAGACAGCATCCAGAATCGTAGGCTCGTCCTTTTCAAAACCCGTCATACCGCACCATTCACCCAAAGTTGAGCTGCCATCGGCACGAAAAGAAAGCTGCCCACCGGGAAGATCAAACGGTTTGCTATGAATATAGCGAGCAACCGCCTGCGGATCATCACCGCCAACAGCCTCAATAGCCTTGGCAAGAACCGTGACGACGCTGTACCCATAAAAGGCGGCGTTGACGGGTTTCTCGCCATAGGCCTTTTCATAAGCATCTACAAACTTCTTTTGTTCAGGGCCCGTCAGCTTGTCCACTGGGTAGCCCCTGCATGAAAACCAGCCCTCTGGGGCCTCCTTGCCAAGCGGCCTGATATAACCCGCATTCCCTGCAAACGGACTAATAACCACGCGATCCTTAAACAAGCCCCGCTTACGGCCCTCGCGCACAAGTTTCAGATAATCGGGACCAAACGAAGCAACAAACAGACCGTCTGGCTTGGCTCTGTTAACGGCTTGAATGGAGGATCCTGCCTCAAGCTTGCCGATTGGATACCATTGGGTTTCAACAAATTCGATAGAAGGATTGTTTTGCTTGGCCGCTTTTTGGAAATCATCAATAAGCGTGCGGTTCAGTTCATAATCTGCGGCAATGAAGGCCCACCGTTTCTTTCCCGACTGAACGGCTTTCTCTGCAAGGATTCCTGACCATACGGTGCTGGGTGCCATGATTTGGAAATAACGGTCATGCCCTCCCTCGGTCAGCAACTTTGATGTGCCCGCATAACCCCTAAACAACAGCATCTCATTTTGTTTGGCAAAATCGGAGGCTGCCAAGCCCACATGACTGAAAATCGTCCCGATAACGATCTTGATCCCTTCACGGTTCTTGTACTCTTCCATAATTTTGATGGCTTCGGGCGGACTTCCCTTGTTATCGCGCGACAGAATCTCAAGCGGTTTCCCGTTAATACCCCCCGCGTTGTTGATTTCATCGACGGCGAGCTTCCACCCCTTCTGCCAGTTTCGGGCTTCATCGGGCAAAGAAGAATAAGCCATAAGCTCGCCGATGCGGATTGGCTTTGGGGCGGCCTGTTGCGCCAACGCGGGTTCACAGCACAGCAGAAGTGCGAGAAGAACAAGAAGACGCGGCACGATCAGCTCCATCAAAAGCATTTGGCACTTTCGTGCCGTCTATTGGATTGTGAAAGTGTAGCGTGGAGTCCCCCACAAAAAAAGCCCCCTTGCGGGGGCGTTTTTATATGAATGGTGCCCAGAAGAAGACTCGAACTTCCACGACATTGCTGCCACTGGCACCTGAAGCCAGCGCGTCTACCAATTCCGCCATCTGGGCCCGCCTTGCTTGGGGCGAGGAGGAGACAAGGAACTAAGGCTTTCACCACCGAAAGTCAAGCGGATCATTGCAACTGTTTTTGGTTAATGGCTGTTTTCTTGACTGGACTTAAAAAAATGGGATGCCAGCCTTCGCTGGCATGACATGCCCTTTTGTAAAACTCTGTTCATCAAATTCAAACTGTCACCCCAGCGAAGGCTGGGGTCCCATTTTTTTACTGGCTTAATTTCGTGGGGGCAAAAAGCTAGGAAGCTTCCTTCTCCCCCACCCGCGCCAAAATCTGCCCTGCAAGGGTGGTGAGGGTATCGTCGCGGGCCCCCATGATGATGAGGCGGTCACCAGCGCGGGCCTGAGCCACCATCGAATCGGCGCAGGTTTCGCGTTTGTCATGGGCAGTGACGGAAACGCCTCGCGCCATCAAAGCCTCGGCCAGATCGCGGCTGGTGACCTCGCGATTGACGGTGCCGCCCAGATAGAGCGGCTCCGGCAGGAACAAAAGATCATCCTTGTCCAGTTGCGTGGCAAAGGCCTCGACAAACGCGTCCTTCATCAGTCGCAGGGGACCATAGCCATGCGGCTGGAACAGGATCAACAGTCGCCCGCCAAACTGGTGGAGCGCGGCAAGAGTCGCGGTGATCTTGTCGGGATTATGCGCGAAATCGTCGATCACGGTCACGCCAACCGCTTGACCGACAACATCCATCCGGCGCACCATCCCTTCAAACGAGCCCAGCGCGGCGCAGGCTTCCTGAAAAGAAACCCCGACCGCCAGCACGGCCCCCAAAGCAGCCAGCGCATTGGCGGCATTATGCCGCCCCGTGACGCGCAGCCGAACATCGGCGCTCTCGCCCGAAGGCGTGTGCGTAACAGTAAAGCCAGCCCCTTCCTGTACCAGCGCGATGTCCGAGGCATAAAGCGTCGCGCTCTCGTCCTCCAGACTAAAGGTCGTCAGCTTGTCCGTAGGAACACCCTGCGCCAAAGCCGCGCTTTCGGCATTGTCCAGATTGACAACCGCATGGCCTGCCCGCTCTAAAAACGCGGCGAACAAAGCGCGGAGTTCCTCCATCGTCTTGTGATCGACGGCAATATTGTTGAGGACGGCAATGGTCGGCGTGTAATGCTCGATCGAGCCGTCGCTTTCGTCCGCCTCCACCACCATGAGGTCAGGATCGCCGACAACGGAACTGGCGAACGGCGTCTCCGGCGCGACGAAGTTCTTCATCACGGCTCCATTGATAATGGTGGGAACCCGTCCGGTCCGCTGCAAAACCCAGCCCGTCATCCCCGTCGTCGTGGATTTGCCGCTGGTGCCCGCCACGGCAATCGAAACGCACGCGCTGTTCGCCAGCTGCGCCAACAACGCCGCGCGGTGCAGGATCGGCCTGCCCAGCTCCAAGGCGGCTTGGTAGTCTGGCACCGTTGGTTCGACCGCCGTAGAGACGACGACCATCGCCTCGCCCGCCCGTACGCCGCTGCCGTCCTGCGGGAAAAGCGTTATGCCCTGCTTCTCCAGAAAAGCGAAACGATCTGGCGTGCGCCCCTGATCCCGTGCGCGGTCCGAGCCACTGACCGCCGCACCCCTTGCCTTAAGAGCCAGAGCCAACGGCATCATCCCGCTGCCGCCAATCGCGCAAAAGAAAAAGGAGCTTTTGACCGTCATGCCTGCCCCCTCCCGCTCAGGTGCAATAATGAAAGCGCGCTTGCGCCCAATGAGCAATCTTGTCGATAAAGACCTCCCCCGGGACATGTGTGCCATAAAGAGCCAGCATAGCCACGAGGATCAAGCCGACGAAGTAACGGAGCCGCAAATCCCCGCCCGCTTGCGTCCCGCGCAGCAGGAAGGCGGAAAACCCCACCAGCACAACGCCAACGACCAAACCAGCCACGACCTCCATAATCGAATGGTATTCCAGCAAAAAGCGTGAAACGGCGATGACCGCAATCACATAAAGGGCCAGCACCTTGGCCAGCGTCACGCGCCAGCCGCTATAAAATCGGGCAATAATATTCGCGAGCGTGCCATAAACCGTCATCGCCATCGCCGCATGCCCGCTGGGCGAGCGGATTTCAAGCGACGGCAGGAAATGGCCACAGCCGATGAAAACGACCTTCAGCAGCCCCATCGTCACCAAGCACAGGGCCACCGAAAGAAGCAGAATGACCGCCGCCCTCTGTTGGCGCATCGCGCTTAAATAGATCGCCACGACGACCGAGATCACGACCAAAAGGCCGCTGTCGCCAAGCCCCGTCGCATAGCGCAAAAAAACTTCTGTTCTGTGATCCATCCCCGTTCCCTTTTCCTCAATCGCCGCCCTTTATACGCGCCGTCCGCAGGGAAGAACAGCAAAAGAAGCCTTTGACAGCCTCTCCCCCGCACGGCATCCTGAAAAAATAAAAGCCAAGCAACCGCTTTCATCCCGAAGGAGACGAACCATGTTTTCCGAATTCAAAGCCTTTATCTCACGCGGCAATGTCATTGATCTGGCCATCGGTATCATCATGGGATCGGCCTTCACGACCATCGTCTCCTCGCTGGTCAGCGATGTCATCATGCCCCCCATCGGGCTTTTGTTAGGGGGCATAGACTTCTCTGATTTCTTCGTCAGCCTTGATAGCGAGCACTATAAAACCCTCAAAGCCGCCAAGGATGCCGGTGCGGTCACGCTGAATTATGGGCTCTTTATCAACGCCGTCATCAAGTTCCTGATCGTCGCCTTTGCCGTCTTTGTGCTCGTCAAGCAGGTCAACCGCTTCCAGACCAAGGAAGAGGCCACCCCCAAACTCTCCAAGGATCAGGAGCTTTTGACCGAGATTCGCGACTTACTCAAAAAGTAAGGAGAAATCAAGAGATTGCCCCGCTTTTGTCGTGAGCCCTTGACTCCGCGCCAAAGCGGGTTATCTTGATCTTCTGCCTCCATGCTTTCCGCACAGGGACTGGGGGCATAAGCGGTCCTGCACGCCTCGTTCCTGATACACACAAAGGCGCGCCAAGAGCGGACTTTATCGTAACGATCAACAGTTTAGGTTTTCCATGCAACTTTCCGTTAAAGGCAAGCAAATCGACGTTGGCGACGCCCTGCGTCAGCACGTTGAAACGCAATTGAACGATATCGTCGGCAAGCATGTCGGTGATTCTTTTGAAGCCATTGTCACCTTCTCGCGCGAGGCCCATCTGTTCCGCGCGGACGTCACCGTCCATGCCGGACGCGGCATCACGCTGCAAAGCAATGCCAGTGCCGCCGAACCCTATCCCGCTTTCGATCAGGCCGCCGAACGTATGGGCGAACGCCTGCGTCGTCACAAAAACCGCCTAAAGAAGCACCAGCCCGCGCCATCGGATGAAACGATCGCCCAATCCTTCGTTCTGGACGCCGTCCAGCCCGATGCCGAGGACGAAAGCAATCCCGTCGTCGTCGCGGAAATGACAACCCAGATTGAAATGCTGACCGTCAGCGAGGCCGTGATGCGCCTTGACCTTGGCGATCTACCCGCTTTGATGTTCCGCAACCGTGCGCACGGTAAGCTGAACATGATCTATCGCCGCGCCGACGGCCACATTGGCTGGGTCGATCCGTCCCAAGGCACGAAGGCCTGAGGGCGCGTGGCCATGAACAGGCCCTTTACGCTGTCAGACATCCTCGACGCCAAAGCCGTGCTTTCCGGCGTCGAGGCAGCCGACAAGAAACAGATGATTTCGTTTCTTGCCGACCATGCCGCTCCTTTATTCGGCGTTGAAGCGCACGTCTTGAACGATGTGCTGTGGGAACGCGAAAAGCTCGGCACCACCGGCGTCGGCCATGGTATCGCCATTCCGCATGGGCGCGTTGCGGGCTTGACCGCCGTGCACGGGTTCTTTGCCCGTCTGGCTAGCCCCATTCCGTTCGATGCCAATGACGACAAGCCTGTTGATCTGGTCTTTTTGTTGCTGGCTCCCGAAGACGCCGGGGCCGACCACCTTCACGCGCTGGCCGCCGTCTCACGCGCTCTGCGCGATCCCGAACTGTGCGCAAAGCTTCGCGCCGCCAAGGATAAAACCGCCCTCTACAAACTGCTCTGCACTGCCACAACAGCCGAAGCAGCTTGAGGACACCCCCCTGTCCAAACAAAAACACCCTCCCAATTCGTTGGGAGGGTGTTTTTGTTTTCGTCAGATCGTTCTGCTATCAAAAGCCGCCCCATCCCCTCACGACAACGTGTCCATCAAGGCCTTTTGGTTTTCGCGTTCGGCTTCGATGACTTTGGCGTTGGCTTTATAGGCGAGCTGCGCCATCAACGTATCGACCGCTTCACTGGCCAGATCGACATTCGGCACGGCGACGAGCCCTTCGTCATTCGCATCGGGCGAGCCTTCATCACGCGCGATAGAATAAGCGGGATCACGCTCAACAGTCGTCGCGGTCACGCCGAACTTGTTATCGGCAACCGAATTGGAAATCGTGACGACATCTGTGGGCCGATAAACGGTTCCTGCATCGCCCTCGCCTTGAGGCAATTTTCCCGTCGTCGACGCGTTCGCGATATTCGTCGCGGCATTCAGCATTTTCTTGCTGGCCGCTGCCATGCCGGAAACGGCAATTTGAAAAACACCGGACATCTTTTCTCCTTCGATCGGGAAACAGAGAAACTAAAAAAGAACGTCTCACACTTGAAGAATTAAATGCACTCTCTAAAAACCTGCGTCATCCCCGCGAAAGCGGGGATCCATATTGATCCCAAGGGATAACATCAACAGGTAGATTCCCGCTTTCGCGGGAATGACTCAATTTAAATATGAAGAAAAAAGAAACCAACTGTTACCATAATCTGAACTTTATACAGTGTAGCAGAACACGGTTAATAGTTTCTCAACGAAACCTTCGAATTCCCTAAGTTTTCAGCCAAAAAATGTTCTTTTCGTACAAAAATATCTTGAGCTTTTAACGCGAGATTCAGCAATCCACGCTAAGGTGGAAGTATCAAAGGAAAACGAGTCTCCCCTCAAGTCTCGCGATCCACTGATGAGAAAGCCGGAAACCCTCCGGCCTTCCCTAACCCAGACGAAGAGAACGATCATGTCTCAAGAACGCGATTTCCAGTACCTTGCTCCGTCAACCGATGAAACGCTTGAACGCCTCATCGCGATGACCAACCAGACGAATCTGGTTGCGCTTGACAAGTGTCTGGCCGCCGTCAGTCGCTCTTCCGGCAGCTATGCCGCCGCCGCCGCCCGCGTGGGTAGCATTGGCGAACGCATTGTCCGCGCCGTGCATGAAGTCGGCATGACCTTGCCCGCGCATCAGCGCGCCGTCTAACCGGATTTCCTTCCCCCCGTGGCACGTTAAAGTGCCACCTTTCGAAGGCCCGCGAAAGCGGGCCTTCGCTTTTTTGCAAAAGGTTACAAATTCCTTGGCATAAGGTTAGCAAAAGGTATACTTGGGCAAGACCACGGACGATAAAGCCTCCCTTATCGTCTTTCCGGAGAAACTTTCTCTTCGACGCTTCTTCGCGGCGAAAGAAAGTTTAATCCGGAACCCAGTCGATCTCTGAAGCAGTCACTGGATTCCGGATCGGCACACCTCAGCCCTGACGGGCTTCGGTGCTTGTCCGGAAAGACGAGTTTATCTGGTGCTATTCATCCGTACGTCTTCGCCCTTACTCGTCACGCCCTGCTCCAAGGAACATCCCATGCAACAATACACCAACATCCTGATCGGCACGCCTTGTTATGGCGGGATGGTGACGCATGTTTATATGCAGTCGGTTTTGCAACTTCTGGCTTACGGGTCGGCGCGGAATATGATGTTCTCGCTGGGGCTGCTTGCGAACGACTCGCTGATTACGCGCTGTCGCAATACGCTATTCGCGAAGTTTCTGGACACGCCCGCCTTCACACACCTGTTGTTCATCGACTCGGATATTTCGTTTCAACCCGAGGCCATCGAGCGCATGCTGGCCTTTGATCAAGAGCTGGTCGCTGGCATGTATCCGCTCAAGGTCATTCACTGGCCACAGGTTCCCGAAAGGATGCAGGGACTGGCCGAAGACAAGCTGCAAACGGCGGGGCTGAATTATGTGGGCATTCCCTGCAAGGGCGACGAGCTTGAAGAGCGCGACGGGTTCAGCACGGGCAATTATGCCGGGACGGGCTTTATGTTGATGAAGCGCAGCGTAGCTCAGAAGATGGCGGCGGCCTATCCCGAAACCAAATACAAGTTTGCCCAGACCTATCCCATTCCCAAACAGCAAAGCCAGAACCAGTACAACATCTTCGATTGCATGGTCGATCCCGACACGGGCGCGTATCTGAGCGAGGATTTCACCTTCTGTCACCGCTGGCGCAAGATCGGCGGCAAAATCTGGTTGGACCGCCAAAGCAAGCTGACCCATGTTGGCAATTACGCCTTCCAAGGCGACGTCGCCGTCTCGCTACCGCTCGGGAAATAGCCCTCTCCTCGTCATTGCGAGGAACGAAGCATAGCGTAGTGACGCAGAAAAACTATCCCTCTTTCCCTTCATCGCTGAGAAGTGGGGCCATAGCGTGGTGGACGCGTTTGGCTTCTGCGGCTTCAAGGCCGATCAGGTTGTGGCGCAGGAGGAAGTCGATCAGGACGAGGTTGCAATTGAACTTGAAATGATCTGTTTCGTGAATGATATGCGCAACCTCGTGCGCGGGCCATAATTTGAACGAGGCAACCTCGCCATCCGTGCTGCGCGGGATTTTGCCGTCCGGCAACTCCATATCGAAAACAAACAGCGTGTCATTGCGCAGGCCGCCCATCATCTCGACCTTGTAATTCAGCGTCGAAACATGCTGGGCCCCCGTGACGGCCATCGGCGAGAACCCCGCCTCTTCCCACGCCTCTTTTTCAAGATTCGAGCGGATTGTCTGGCCATAGGGCAAACCGCCGCCGATCATCGTATCCAGCTTGTTGGGGTCCACTTTGCGGTCCGGTGCCCGTTGGCCGATCCAAAGATAGAGCCCATCAGGGCGACGGACATAGCCGTTCACATGCACCCCGAACCCGCGCGTGCCAAACCACGGGATAGCCCTGCGGTCGATGCGCGCCAAAGGGGCCTCTCCCCACGTCGTGAGGATCGGATAAATCTCGCCATCCAAGGGGGTCTGCTCGTGCTCGGCAAGCAGCAGGGCGGCCTCTGCGATAGCCTTGCTCCGCGCCGCCTCATCGTTGGCGCCAACAGGGATCAGGGAGAGGCTTTCGCCCATATCCACAAAGGCACTGTGCCCCCTTAAAACAGGGACGAGCGAACGCAGGACCCAACCAACCTGACGCGAGTCGACATGGAAGGGAACGAACAGGGAAGAATCATAAATCGAACAGCTATCAATATGGCGAATAAAACCTTCGGCAGTATGCATGGTCGGGTCAAGCTCCCGTTCAGAGACAAGCAAAGCGGGAGGGCGCGCGCCTCCCGACGGTGCATCATACCCCAAGAGTTTTTAAAAAATATTACGCCGAGGTATCTAGCTTTGTTCCGCGACCGGAATCGGATGGCGGCGGTACAGAAGCTTGAACCTCAGCCTGACGTGGTTGTTCTACGAC
>JAQUHK010000084.1 GCA_028683655.1 Alphaproteobacteria bacterium | reverse complement strand
GAGCTGCGTGTGCCATGATTAATTTCTCACTGTAAACACAAGGTTCCTTTTATAACAGGCCATCCTTGCCCGCTCAAGACCCTTTATTCCGGCTATAAAACAACACACCAGAGTCACTATCGCATAAAATGAGTCATTTTATGCGGTCGCTCAGACGCTGCTGGGCTTCGCGTCCTAGGCGCGGGGCCGCTTTGCGGCACGTAGTGCGCACCACGCTGATGATCATTTCATCTGAGGCGCGCTATATTTACTTCTCATGCCTCGCTTTCTTGCCTATGCTCCGGCGCATGGCTAAAGCAACCTCTCATTTTGTCTGTCAGACCTGCGGCGCGTCCTTCCCCAAATGGGGTGGAAAATGCGAGGCCTGCGGCGCGTGGAACACCCTTTTGGAAGAGGTGCTCAGCGACGGCCCACCCAAGGGGCTGGCCAGCACCTCACGCGGCAAAGACAAGGGACGCGCGATCTCGTTCGTCCCACTGAAGGGCGAAAAACGCCACCTGCCCCGCCATTTGTCCGGCATCGGCGAGTTCGACCGTGTGGTCGGCGGCGGCCTTGTTCCCGGATCGGCGACGCTGGTGGGAGGCGATCCCGGGATCGGCAAATCGACCCTTTTGCTCCAGCTTGTATGCAAACTCGCCCAAAAGGCCCGAGTCGCCTATATCTCTGGCGAGGAAGCGATTGACCAAGTCCGCCTGCGGGCCGAGAGGCTGGGCGTGGCGGATGTCACCTGTGATCTCGCCAGCGCAACCTCGGTGCGCGATATTGTCGCCGCTTTGGATCATACCGAAGCACCCCATGTCCTCATCATCGACTCCATTCAAACCATGTATGTCGATACCATCGACAGTGCGCCCGGCACGGTCGCGCAGGTCCGCACCTCGGCGCAGGAGCTGATCCGCGTTGCCAAAAAGCGCGATATTGCCATCATCCTCGTCGGCCATGTAACCAAGGAAGGCACCATCGCAGGCCCCCGCGTTCTGGAGCATATGGTCGATACGGTCCTTTATCTTGAAGGCGAGCGCGGGCACCAGTTCCGCATTCTTCGTGCCGTCAAGAACCGCTTTGGCCCCACGGACGAAATTGGCGTTTTCGAGATGCAGGAACAGGGCCTTGCCGAGGTCCATAACCCCTCAGCCCTGTTTCTGGCAGACCGCCACGGCGATACGTCGGGAGCCTGTGTCTTTGCAGGGCTGGAAGGCACGCGGCCCGTTCTGGTCGAGATTCAGGCCCTCGTCGCCCCTTCCGCCTATGGCACGCCACGCCGCGCCGTGATCGGCTGGGACAGCGGACGGCTGGCCATGGTTCTGGCGGTCTTGGAGGCCCGCTGCGGAGTCGTTTTCGGCAATAACGATGTTTACCTTAATGTAGCAGGCGGCCTGAAAGTCACCGAGCCCGCCGCCGATCTGGCTGTCGCCGCCGCGCTCGTCTCCTCCCTGACGGGCGTGCCCGTCCCCGCCGAGGCCGTGGTTTTCGGCGAAATTGGCCTATCCGGTGAGGTCCGGCGCGTTGCCCAGCCCGAACTACGCCTGAAAGAAGCCGCCAAACTCGGCTTTACCCGCGCCATCTTGCCCAAAATCGACAACCCGCCGAAGGGAAAGGGGCAGTCGGGCATCCTTTCCACCGAAATCCGCCGCCTGAAAGACCTTTTGCCGCTTTTTCAGGGGTAATAATCCCTCTTTTAATGAGGCATGGTAAAAGCAATACGCTTAAAAATAAGCGTCATCCCCGCGAAAGCGGGGATCCACGTTGATCCCATGGGATAACGTCAACAGGTAGATTCCCGCTTTCGCGGGAATGACTCAATTTTATATGGCTATACAAACAGCTCAACTGCGGTGCATATAGAAAGTAAAAATTAACAAGATTTCGTTACGTCTTGGGAGAAATGTGATAGAACAACGTCTTCGCGAGTGATCCATGGAACATCAACAATTCAACAACTTTGATCTGCTTTTGGCCGCTGTCCTTATTGCGTCGGGCATTTTTGCCTTTCGGCGTGGGCTCGTGCGCGAGGTGATGGCCCTTGGAACTTGGGTTCTGGCGTCCCTTTTTGCCTTTTCGTTCTACCCCATCGCCAAGCCTATGCTTGAGGCGCAAATCAAGAACCAGATGCTGGCCGATGCCTCAACCGCTATCGGCCTTTTTTGCGTCGCCATCATCATCTTGGTTCCGCTCGGCGATTACCTCAGCAGCCTCGTTAAAACGCCAACGCTCAGTTCGATTGACCGTTCGCTAGGCTTCGTCTTTGGCATCGTGCGCGGCTTTATCATCATGTGCCTGCTTTATCTGGGCATGACCTTCGCATGGCAGGACGATCAGGACCAACCCGACTGGATGGCTCAGGCCAAAACCAAACCTGCCTTGGCCTATGGCGTCGGGCTCATGAAAAGCCTTGTGCCGGACACAATTGAAGAGGACACGAAGAAGGTTCTGGACGAGAACCGTGACGCCGCCGAACGCGCAGCCGATGAGGCCAAGCGTCTTGACGAGATATCAACGCCGATCCCCACCTATTCCCGCACCAAAGAAAAAGCTTCGTCCTATGGCGAGGAAGCTCGCGACAAAATGAACAACCTTATTGACCGGAACGAGTAATCATGACCTTTCCCTCCGCTTCCCTGATTGACGCCACCGATGACAAGCTGCACGAAGAGTGCGGCATCTTCGGGATCATCGGCAACGAGTCAGCCAGCGCGATGACAGCCCTTGGCCTGCACGCGCTTCAACACAGGGGACAGGAAGCCGTCGGCATCGTCAGCTATGACGGCGAGCATTTCCATGCCAAGCACGCCCTCGGCCATGTCGGTGCTACCTTCGGTTCGGAAAGCATGATCTCACAACTTGCAGGAGCCTCGGCCATCGGGCATGTGCGCTATGCCACCACGGGCGAGACTTCGCTGCGCAATGTGCAACCGCTGTTCGCCGATTTCGATTTTGGCGGCTTCGGGGTTGCCCATAACGGGAACCTGACCAACGCCTATGCCTTGCGCAAAAGACTAGTCAAGCAGGGCTGCATCTTCCATGCGACGACGGATACGGAAGTCATCATTCATCTGGTCGCCATCTCGCGTGAGAAGACCGTCATCGACCGCCTGATCGACGCGCTCAAGCAGATCGAAGGGGCCTATTCCCTCGTTTGCCTGACCAAAGACATGGTGATCGGTGTGCGCGATCCCTATGGCATTCGCCCGCTGGTCATCGGCAAGCACGAAAACGGCTATGTCCTGGCCAGCGAAACCTGCGCACTCGACATCATCGAGGCCGAGTTCATCCGCGATGTGGAACCGGGTGAAATGGTGATCCTCAGCGGCGAGAAAATCGAAAGCATCCGCCCGTTTGAAAATGTCAGCCGCCGCTTTTGCATCTTTGAATATATCTATTTCGCGCGTCCCGACTCCTTCCTTGACGGCTATTCCGTCTATGCCGCCCGCAAACAGATTGGCATGGAGCTGGCCAAAGAGTTCCCCGTCGAAGCCGACATCGTCGTGCCTGTCCCCGATTCAGGCGTACCAACAGCCATCGGCTATGCCCAACAAAGCGGCATCCCCTATGAAATGGGGATCATCCGCAACCATTATGTAGGCCGCACCTTTATCCAGCCGACCGACCGCATCCGCCATATCGGCGTGAAGCTGAAGCACAATGCCAACCGCAAATTTATTGAAGGCAAGCGGCTCGTCCTGTTGGACGACTCGATCGTGCGCGGTACAACCTCGGTCAAAATCGTCGAAATGCTCCGCCATGCCGGAGCCAAGGAAGTGCATATGCGCATCTCCTCGCCGCCGACAAAGTACCCGTGCTTCTATGGTATCGACACACCCGAAGCCGAAAAGCTTCTGGCCCATGAGCACACCGTCGAGGAAATGGCCAAGTTTATAGGCGTGGACTCGCTAGCCTATATTTCGATGGACGGGCTTTACCGCGCTCTTGGCGAAGAGGGTCGTAACAACGCCCAGCCACAATATTGCGATGCCTGCTTCAGCGGCGATTACCCGATCTCGCTGACCGACTTTAATAACAAGGAAGGGAATGGCGAACTGTCCTACCTCGCCAAAAACGCGTCGTAACGGAAAAACGTCGGTTACCCCCATGCGTCAGCCCTCATGGAACCCCATCGCCTATGCCGCTCGGCGGCCTTGTCTTGCGATCCGTCAAAAGGTGATCCGCGCCATCCGCGCCACCTTCGAGGCACAGGATTTTGCCGAGGTCGATACGCCCGCGCTTCAAATCTCGCCGGGAAACGAAGTGCATCTGCACGCCTTTAAGACAATCTTGAAAGACCCTCACGGCGGGCCGGACCAGACGTTCTATCTCCACACCAGCCCCGAGTTCGCGATGAAAAAACTGCTTGTCGCGGGCGAACCGAAGCTTTTTCAAATCGCGCACACCTACCGGAACGGCGAGCGGTCAAGCCGCCACCATCCCGAATTCGCGATGATGGAATGGTATCGCGCGGGAGCCACTACGGAGACCATCAAACAAGACTGCATCGACATCGTGCGCGCCTGTGCTACCGCTTCGGGCAAAGTTCTTTTTCAAGCCAATGGTATGAGCTGTGATCCCTTTGCCCCATGGGAGAGCCTCAGCGTCCCCGATGCGTTCACCCGCTATGCGGGCATCGACCTTCTGGCGACGGCCCCCAATCCGCAAGAGCCCGACGCCGCTTTGCTGCGAAAGGCAATGGCGCACCTGAACCTGCGCACCGCCGAGGATGACAGCTGGGACGACCTGTTCTTCCGCGTGATGGGTGAGCTGATTGAGCCTTTCCTTGGCAAAGACCGCCCGACTTTCCTGTGCGATTATCCAATCAGCATGGCGGCCCTCGCCCGCCCGCTGCCCGCCGATCCAAGGCTCGCCGAGCGGTTTGAGTTGTATATCGCAGGTTATGAAATCGCCAACGCTTTCGGCGAGCTCACCGACCCCGATGAACAGCTGCGCCGCTTCGAAGCTGATATGGACCTGAAAGAAAAACTCCACGGGGAACGCTATCCCATCGACATGGATTTTATCGCCGCCCTGCGCCACGGCATGCCGTCGGCCTCTGGCATTGCCATGGGGATCGACCGCCTTGTCATGCTCTGCGCAGGCACGGAAAAGATAGAGGATGTGCTATGGCTGCCTGTTGCGGGCGGGTAGCAGTATTTTACACCAAATACCCACTACGTCATCGCGAGGACCCCGCACTTGATGCGGGGGACGTGGCGATCCAGTCCCCAATTTTCCGGCAGCAGGACTGGATCACCACGTCGCGCTATCGCGCTCCTCGTGATGACGTGTTGCCGCGCTCCCTGCGGTCGCTCGCAATGACGTGAGGTAATTCGTCAGGATTGGGTTAACCCTGCAACAACCGGCGGAGGAGATCGACATCTTCGCGGAAGGTGGGGTCGTAAGCCGACAGCTCTTCGATTTTGCGGACGGCGTGGATCACGGTTGTGTGATCACGGCCACCGAACTTGCGACCGATTTCCGGCAGGCTGCGGGGCGTGAGCTGTTTGGCCAGATACATCGCCACCTGACGCGGCCTTGCGACGGCGCGCGCGCGGCGAGCGGAGTGCATATCGGCCACGCGGATATTGTAGTGCTCCGCGACTTTCTTTTGGATTTCATCAATCGTGATGCGACGCTCGGACGAGCGCAGCACATCGGCCAGCACTTCCTGTGTCATCTCCAGCGAGATCGTGCGACCGACAAGCTGCGAGTGCGCGATGATGCGGTTAAGCGCGCCTTCAAGTTCGCGGACATTCGACGTGATCTTGTGGCCCAGAAACTCGATGACCTTATCCGGCACGGCGCAGCCCATCTTAGAGGCTTTAGCTTGCAGAATGCCGAGGCGCAATTCGTAATTGGCCGGATGCAAATCAGCCACGAGGCCCCAGCCAAGGCGTGAGCGCAAACGCTCTTCGACGCGATCAAGGTCTTGCGGCGACTTGTCGGCAGAAACGATCACTTGGCGGTTGCGATCCACCAGCGCGTTGAACGTGTGAAAGAACTCTTCCTGCGTCGTGTCTTTGCCGCCAATGAATTGCACATCGTCGATCATCAGCACATCGACCGAGCGGAACTGGTCCTTAAAGGACACCGTATCTTTGAAACGCAGCGCGCGCACAAACTGATACATGAACTTTTCGGCGGACATATAGATAACGCGCCGATTGGGAAAGTTGCGGCGGATTTGCCAAGCAATCGCGTGCATCAAATGCGTTTTACCAAGGCCGGAACCACCATAAAGAAACAGCGGATTGAAGGTCGGCGTTTCGGTATCAGCCACGCGACGCGCAGCGGCATAAGCCAGCTCATTGGGCTTGCCGACAACAAAGTTTTCAAAAGTAAAGCGCGGATCGAGCGGGGCTTCATCGCTGGCAAGTGAGCTGACCTGCGAGGGAAAGGCGGCGGGAGCCACCGGTTCCATCTTCGGCATCGAAGCGGCTTCATAAGCCCTGTCGGAAGAACCGGCCATTGCTTGGTCTTGAATCCCGCCCGCCAAGGGCGAATTGACGACAAACAGGACATCGCCTTTTTTCACAACCTGAACCCACAGCATGCGGATCACGTCGCCATAATGCGCTTCGATCCAGTCGCGCATGAAACGCGTCGGCACGGCCATCGTCAATATCGCTTGGCCGGACTCGTCCTTTGATATTTTGCCATCAACGGGCTCAATCCAGCGGCGATACGCCGTCTCGCCCAAACGGTCGCGCAGACGTTCGCGCAACTGGCCCCACGCGGCCTCAATCATCATGTCGGCGGAGAAGTCGCTGGCATCGGCAATCGATGAAGAGGAAGCTTGGGAAGAATAGTCGCTCGCCTGCTGCATGACTGCTCTAGACACCATGGGAAATCCTCACTTACTCAATCGAACCGTTGCGGGATCAGGCACGACAAGAAACGCCGCCGCAGCCTGTTTGGATATGACCTGACCTCAACGCTTTGACAAAGAAAACAAACGGAAAAACACCGTTCGTTGCTCTTGTTTGCATCGCCGTCGAGGTGGGGGTCACAATGCCGCAAAGTGATTCGTTTTTCAATGGGTCCGAAGCAAGAACATGCAAAAAGATTCGGTTGACGTTTGCGTTTATCTCTGATCCGAAATCTCTCTGCATACCGCCTAAAAGGACAAACAAAAAACGCGCAAGATAACTTGCGCGTTTTAAGAAAGATCGTAAGGGATCAAGAAAAATTACTTAGCTTTGTCGCCAACGGCGAGCTTCTTGACGGCCTTGGCAAGACGCGATGTCTTACGCGCAGCTGTACGCGGATGAAGGATACCTTTACCGGCGGCGCGAGCCAATCCGGCCTCGGCACCAACAAGAGAAGTCTTCGCGCCATCAACATCCTTGGTGGCAACAGCCTTCTCGACGAGCTTGGTGAGCGTGCGAACCTGCGCACGACGCGCGCGGTTCAATTCGTTGCGCTTGACTGTTTGACGGGCGCGCTTGGCGGCAGATTTATGGTTAGCCATCTTTGATCCTTTGTCCCTTACGATAGAGGCCCGCTTGACGGGCTTTTTGTTTGTCCGGCTTCCCTGCTTTCAGGCAAAGCCACAGCGCACCGCCGCCCATCGGCGGACAGCGACGCAGAAGGGTGTTTTCTACGCAGCAATTAGCCCGTGGTCAAGGGCAAAACCGTTTCAAAACAACAAATCGCGCCGCAGCACGGGGTTTCAACACCGTTATTGGGTCTTTAGAAGGCCGACAAGGCAAAGAAAGGGATTATGAGACCGGCTTTTGATCGCCTTAATTCCAGAAAAGAACCGCTTGCGAATATATTTCGCCCGTTCCACATCCATAATTACATAGTTAATGGCTGTTTTTCGCGAAATATGTTCAGAATATGTCCTGAAAGTAATTACTAGGTCATATTAGGCGCATATTTCCGTGTAAAATAGATCGTGCTCACAGAGTTTCGGTCGTATAAGGGTACATTTTTGATGGAAAACTGGTTTTCGTTCCGCGCTATTGCTTTCACACTGACGGCAGCAGGCCTCGCTCTGCTTCCTTTGGCCGCTGAAGAAGCATTTGCGGCCAAAAAACCGCCTACCCTCGCTCACAAAAGTCATAAACCGGCTAAACCAAAAGCCCAAAAGGTCAAACAAAAAGCCCCACCACCTAACGTCTCGCCCGAAGCCCTCGCCAAGGTCGTCAAGAAAACCGAGGCGGACCTCGATAGAAACCTCGCAATCTCCCTTCAACGCGGGATGCTTCATGAGCTTCTGCCTCTGTTTAAACAGATCGCCGACCGTGTTGGCGGGCTGACCGAATGGGATTTGGTCGCAACCTGTTACAGAGAAATCAAGTTAGGCGGCGATCAAAGCTCAAAAGCTCGCTACGCGAAAAAAACGAAGAACTATCTTCAAAATGATCCCTCGGCCCTCCCCTCTCAGGCCAAGGAGCATAAAGAGGCCATACTTAACCTCCTTGCAATGGGGCCCCTAATTTTCAAGGGCGTCGATTATGCGCGGCCCAGTGAAGAGGGGGAAAAGGCAACCCCTATGGATAACTTGGTTGAGACGCTCAATGCGCTTGAAAAATGCAAAGGAAATCCTTCAGGCCCCGCTCTTGCCAAGGCGCAGAAATACATAGCCCGTGTCCCCGTCTATGCCATATTGATCGGTGCCTATCACCACAAGGCCTATCTAGACCGTGCAGCGGATAAGCTGAAGGATAAAACCCTCGCCAAACTGTTCGAGGAAGAGGGCTTTTACATGGGCTGGAACGTCGGGTCCGGCATCGAGGGCATGGCAGAAGAAGCGGGCAAGCCTGCCAGCCATTTCATTTCCGACAAAAAAATCCATATTCTGGGCGGCTCCTCGGCAGATACAAACAAGCAATTGTTTGAAAAAGCTGCAACCGCGCACAGCGTGCTGAAAAATGAAATCAAAGTAGCCGTAGAGGGCATCAAGGACGCAGGACCATCAACACCAAAACATGTTGTATCCTATGCCCCCATGCCGACCCTGCGCGGTAAGCTGAAGCCCAGCGCGTATCTGGCCATGCGCTATCTGGACTTTAACTGCACGCTGTAGCATCCTAAGCGAACCAGCTTTCGACCTTGTCGCGGGAGGGAATGCCACCGCTGTGGACCATTTGACCGTCCATCATGACGGCCGGGGTGGCCATCACGCCACTGGCAACGATTTGCTGAATATCCTCGACTTTTTCCAGAGCAATCTCCTGCCCTTTCGACTCGGCGACCTGACGGACCAGATCAACGGTTGTCTTGCAATTTGTGCAGCCTGTGCCGAATACCTTAAAAGTTTTCATTTTTCCCCCATCTCTATGTTTTGCTCGCCTACGCTCGCGGGCCTGTGCCGAATACCTTATACCCCTCACACCTGAAGAGTTGGCAAAAGGGGCGATTGGACAGGGGTAAAATTATCAGAGAGCCTGTCGATCCACAAGCGAGCTTGTTGGGGGAATGTTTTGGTTAAGAAGTCGAGCGTAGCG
>JAQUHK010000083.1 GCA_028683655.1 Alphaproteobacteria bacterium | reverse complement strand
CATCCCCATCCATTTCCTCTATTGTAGGCTTCGCGGGTTAAGTGTTTGTTAATATGCTGTAATGGTGCCTTGTGTTAGGCTCTTGAGCTGCCCGCCAAGCCGTGTTAAACCAATGCTTAACAAAAAGTTAACCACCTCCTTCCCGATTCTTTGCCGAGGCCTTTTTCTATGAAAATCACCCTTGAACGCGCCGCCCTTTTGAAGAGTCTGAGCCATATCCAGAGTGTCGTAGAACGCCGGAATACGATCCCCATTCTGGCCAACGTCCTGATCCGCGCCTCGGGCAACCTTGTTTCCTTTGTCGCCACGGACATGGAGATCGAAGTTAACGAAACGGTTGAAGCCCAGATCACGCAAGAGGGCGCGATTACGGCTCCCGCTCATACGCTGTATGAAATTGTGCGCAAACTTCCCGATGGAGCGCAGGTTGAGCTGGCAGCCTCGACGGCGGGGCAGGTTGTTCTGGCTTCGGGTCGCTCGCAGTTCAAGCTGGGCTGCCTGCCAGTCGAAGATTTCCCCAAGATGCCGGAAGGCGATCACAAGCATCGTTTTGCCTTGTCGGCAGGCGATTTGGCCGCGCTGATCGACAAGACGCGCTTTGCGATTTCGGTGGAAGAGACGCGCTATTATCTCAACGGCATCTATCTGCACACGACCAAGGCCGAGAATGTGGACGTGCTTCGCGCCGTTGCCACGGACGGGCATCGCCTCGCGCGGGTCGAAATGGCCGCGCCTGAAGGGTCGAGCGGTCTGTCCGGCATCATCATTCCCCGTAAAACGGTTGCCGAGGTGCGCAAGCTTCTGGACGAGGCCAAGGGCGAAATTGAAATCGCGCTCTCCGAGTCCAAGGTCCGCTTCACCTTTGACGGGATCGTCATCACGTCCAAACTGATTGACGGCACGTTCCCTGATTACGAGCGCGTCATCCCCTCAGGTAATGACAAGCTCCTCGATGCCAATGCCAAGCTTCTGGGCGCGGCGGTGGATCGCGTGGCGACGATTTCCTCCGAGAAATCGCGCGGCGTGAAACTCTCCCTCTCTTCCGGACAGATGGTCCTTTCCGCCAGTGCCCCCGAAGCGGGCAGCGCGTCGGAAGAGCTGGAAGTTAGCTATGACGGCACCGATATGGATGTCGGCTTCAACGCCCGCTATCTGCTGGACGTTCTCGCTCAAATCGAAGGCGAGGGCGTGCGCATGCGCCTGTCCGACGGCCAAGCCCCAGCGATCGTGCAGGATGTCGCCGACACCAGCGCGCTTTATGTGTTGATGCCGATGAGGGTTTAAGAGGGCATTCGGGGGTCGGCATTCAGCATTCGGGGGGGGCTGAGCCCCCCTTTTTATATCGCGTAAAAAACACGGGGCTTGCCCCATGGGAATTCATATGAGATGTGAAACGGGAGTGATTTGATGTCAAATAGTATTCAGCATGTATGAATTCCCCGACCACCGAATACCGACCCCTGACCCCAACTTTTGAATGCTCCCTTCACCTTTCTCCCTCTCCCGCCTAACCCTCACCAACTTCCGCAACCATGCTGATTTGCGGATGGAGCTGACGCCTGCGCCGGTGGTGCTGACGGGGCTGAACGGGAGCGGGAAGACGAATATCTTGGAGGCGATAAGCTTGCTGGTGCCCGGGCGGGGGATGTGCCACGCATCGGTGAACGAGTGGCAGCATAACGCGCACCCTGAACCTTGGGCTGTCGTAGCCGATATCGCGCAGAGTGAAAATGGCGCGGAGCGTATTGCGACGGGGCGCGATCCCGAAAATCCTGAAAGCGAACGCCGGATTGTGTTGATCGACGGGCGTCCCGTGAAAAGCCAGCAGGTTTTGGCCGAGCATGTGGCGATGGCGTGGATCACGCCCGACATGGATCGCATTCTGGGCGATGGGCCCTCGGCGCGGCGCAAGTTTCTGGACCGGATGGTGTACAGTTTTGATCCGGCCCACGCGGGGCGGGTGCATCGCTATGAAAAAGCCTTGCGTGAGCGTCTGCGCTTGTTGCGGGATGGCGTGGCCGACGCTGTCTGGCTGGCGGGGCTTGAGGACGAGATGGCGCGGACAGGGGTGGCGATAGCTGCCGCCCGCCTTCACCTGATTCAGCAGCTGCAAACAGCCATTGCTGATACGCAAAGCGTTTTCCCGAAGGCCGATCTGGCGTTGCAGGGCATGGTCGAGGAGGGCGTGGCGACAGGGCCTGCCTTACTTGTCGAAGATCGCCTCAGGGCCGCGCTGGCCCGTACCCGCAGCGACGATGCCCAAAATGGCACCTGTAGCGTGGGGCCGCATCGCAGTGATTTGATCGTTGTTCATCGGGCCCAGAACTGTCCGGCGGCTTTGTGCTCGACGGGTGAGCAAAAGGCTTTATTGGTGGCGATGGTTCTGGCCTATGTCAGAATATTGTCCCATGCACGCGACAGGATGCCCCTTTTCCTGCTTGATGACATTACGGCCCATCTGGATCGCGTGCGCCGGGAGGCGTTGTTTGAAGAGATTTTGTCGATGCGGGTTCAGGGCTGGCTGACGGGAACGGACGAAGCTTTCTTCGCGACGCTTCTTCCCCGGGCCTCTCATTTTACAGTTTCACACGGCAGGGTTGTGCCCTGAAGTAACCGTGTAAAGTTTACGCTCTATAAACCCTTTCTGCATACAGTCCTGTTTGTATCTGAACGACAGGGATTCGAGGGGGAGAGATGACTAAGCCGAACGTGACATTGGGCATTGTCGGAGCGGGACGTATGGGAAGCGGCATTGCGGAGGCCGCGATTGTGGCCGGAGCCTCAGTGATCCTTGTCGATCCCAAAGAAAAATCCATTTTACTGGCACAGGCTGGCATTCGTAAGAATCTGGATCAGCGTGTCGCTTCCGGCTCGATGCAGGAGGCCGAAAAAGAGGCCGCTTTGGCCCGTCTTACGGCTTGTACGGCGTACGCGCAGTTAAAGCCTTGCGATTTGTGTATCGAGGTCGTCCTCGATAACGAAGGCATCAAGATTTATATTCATAAGGAAATCCTGAAGCACTTGCGCCCCGACGCCTTGCTCGTGACCAATACGATGAGCTTGTCTATTGCGCGGTTGGCTCGTTTCGTGCCGAACCCGTCGAACTTTATGGGGATACGGTTCGGGTTCCCGCCCCAGACGACAAAGGATGTCAAAATCATCCCGACCCGTAGAACATCGCGCGAATCTGTGGCGCGGGCCGAGGCCCTTTTCAGGGCCATTGGACGCACGCCGGAAATCATCGCCGATAACAAAATCGCGCATCGCGTTTCGCTTAGGCGTCGCCGCAAGATTAATCTGGCCGTTCTTTATGCCGCGTTGGTCGCCATCGCCTATGGGGCTTTGTTTGTGCCGGATGTCCAGGCCATGCGCCTGTGGGTGTTGGGTGGGCTTGGCGTGACCATCGTCTCCTTCGGGGTTTTTCTGGTTTCGATCCAGCGTATTTACAAACGCATCGGCAAGATCATTTCCGCCTTGACGGGCCTTGCCGCCGACGATCACTCGGTTGTTGTTCCTGATATTGATAAACAGGACGAATACGGCGATATTGCGCGTATCGTCGATGTGTTTAAGATGATCGTCAAACAGCTTGATCAAATCGGTGACGACTCGGAGCGTCAGCGCATCGCCGCCGAACAGGAAAAGAACGCCATCGAGCATTGCGCCGACAAGTTCAGGGAAACGGTGGGCGAGATCGTCAAGCTTGTTTCCGGCAAAGCGGCCGAGCTGAAAGTCAACGCACAAAACATGACCAACGAGTCGCATCAGACGAGCCAGCTGGCTTCGGTTGTGGCGCAAGCGGCCGATCAGGCGAATAATAGCATCCAATCCGTCGCGTCGGCGGCAGAAGAGCTGTCCGCTTCGATTTCCGAGATTAACCGGCAAGTCACCGAAAGCACGAAGATCACCGAGCAGACGGTGGCTCAGGTCAAACAGACGGACGAGACGGTTTCCGGCCTGTTGTCCGCCGCCGATCACATTGGCGATGTCGTGAAGCTCATCCAAAGCATTGCCGAGCAGACGAATTTGCTGGCCTTGAATGCAACTATCGAAGCCGCCCGGGCTGGCGAGGCGGGCAAGGGCTTTGCCGTCGTGGCGGGCGAGGTGAAGAATCTGGCCAATCAGACCGGCCATGCGACCGAGGAAATTGCCCAGAAGATCGTGACGATTCAGCAGGTGACGAAAAAGGCCGTGGACGATATCCGCGCTATCGGCGAGATTATTGAGCGCAACAGCGAAATTTCCCGCGTGATTGCCGACTCGATCGACCAACAGTTTTCCGCCACGCGCGAGATTTCCTCCAGCATCCAGACGGCTGTGGTCGGGACCAGCGAAATCTCGACCTCCATCAAGGATGTGACTCTTGCGGCTGAACAATCCAAGAATGCCGCCGGAGATGTGCTTGTCGTCTCTAGCGACTTGTCGGACCAGTCCCGCACGCTTCAAGAGCAGATCGCTAACTTTATCCAGCGTGTCTGCCGTAATTGATCCTCAACCGCTTCTTTCAGGCCTTTTCGTGTCAAAAAGCTGGTGAGCGCGCCGGTTTTTGTGTTACATTCTTGCCTATCAAGAGTTGGGCCTACCCTATCAAAATCGAGTCATTCCCGCGAAAGCGGGAATCTACCTGTTGACGTTATCCCTTGGGATCAACAGGGATCCCCGCTTTCGCGGGAATGACGCCATTTTTAGACCATGCGCCCAATTCTTCGAGGGCGAGAGGCACATAAAACCAAATTCTAAAAAAACGGTCAGGTTATGGATATTTATCTTCCGGTTGCGGCCCTCTCGATTGATGCGCTTTGGCTTATTGGCCTGGGCGCGGTTGTGGGGTTTCTTTCGGGTTTATTCGGTGTTGGTGGCGGGTTCCTTTTGACGCCGCTCCTTACCTTTATGGGCATTCCGGCGACCATTGCTGTGGGTACGCAATCCTGCCAGCTTGTGGGAACCAGCTTGTCCGGTGCGCTCGCGCACTGGCGGCGGCGCAATATCGACGTGCGGATGGGCTTTATCCTGACGGTGGGGAGCTTTATCGGCACGGGCTTTGGCGTTCAGCTTTTCAAATGGCTTAAACAGATCGGCCAGATTAATCTGGTGATCGTTTTGGCCTATGTGACCCTTCTTTCTGCCGTTGGCCTGATGATGTTTTTTGAAAGCGCGCCGCGCCTTTTGAAGAACAGCCAGCGTATCCGTTCCGGTGCCCGTTCCCTGCGCGAGGAAGAGCATAAGGGCATGACGCAGGGATGGGGAGCGGGCGGCTCGTTTGCCGTGGATTTCCATGTCTCCAATCTGCGCGTGAATGTCTTGCTGCCCATCGGGCTCGGGATTGTCGGCGGGCTTTTGGTCGCGCTGCTGGGGGTTGGCGGCGGGTTCGTGTTGGTCCCCGCGATGATCTACATCCTCAAGATGCCGCCTGCGCTGGTGAACGGGACCTCGCTTTTCCAGATCATCTTTACGACCGCTTTCGCCACGGTGCTGCAAGCGGTGACCAACCATTCCGTCGATGTTGTGATGGCCCTGATCCTTTTGCTGGGCAGCGTCGTTTTTGTCCCGCTCGGGGCGCGGTTGGCCACGAACCTGAAGCCGGAGGTGGCGCGGTTGTTGATGTCGCTGTTGATTTTGTCCGTGGCGGGGAAACTTGTGTTTGATCTTTTCTCGACACCTGTCCACCTGTTCACAGTTGAAACGCGAGGGCTGCTATGAAGTTTTGGTCAGTCCTTTTCATCTTGGTTTTTGGCTTTGCTCTGACTTCCCCCGCACAAGCTGCGCGCAAAGTCGTGGCGGCCAATCTGACGGATAATTTCGTCGGGATCAGTGAGGGGTTCGATGGGGCCAAGCTCACGCTTTTCGGTGTCCTTAAAAACAAGGCCGATGCGATTGTCGTGATCGAAGGCCCCCCTGTCGAAGCCAAGGTGCGCACCAAGTCGCGTCAGTTCGGCATCTGGATCAATGGGGCTCCGGCAACGCTGCCGCAGGTGCCCAGCTTTTATGTCGTGGCCTCCTCGCAGCCTGTTGACAAGATCGTGAGCGAGGAAACAGCGGTGCAATACGGTCTCGACATTGACAAGCTGTCTTTTGCCCAAGACACGGCGGGGGCGGGCTATGTCGATGTCAAGAAAGACAAGGGGATGTTCGCCACGGACCCACAGGGAGTCCGTATTCTGGAGAGCAGTCTTTTCCGCGTCGATATCCGCTTGCCGCCTAGCGTTCCGATTGGCACGTTTACCGCGCATATCTACGAGTTTTCAAAAGGCGTTTTGACAGCTGAGCGGACCGAGAATTTTTATGTCGCCCAGATCGGGCTTAACGCATGGATCAACACGAAAGCCAACGGCTCACCCGTTCTTTATGCTTTGTTGGCCTTGGCTTTGTCGCTGGGGATCGGCGGCGGGTCGGCCTATCTTGTGAAGAGGATGTCCTGATATGGCCAAGAAAACGTTTCTTTTGCTGGTTGACGGCAGTGAGGGATTTCCGTGCGCTCTTGATTACGCGAGCGAACAAGCCCGCCTGACAGGCGCAGCGGTTGCCTTGCTGGCGATTGTCGAGCCGGAGGGGATCGAGACATGGGGCGGCGTTGAAGAGGCCGTGACCGACAGTGCGTTTGATGCCGCCCGCAAAATCATGCTTTCTTATGAGCAGTCTATCGTTGACGCGACGGGCAGCAAGCCTTTCTGCTATTACCGCAAGGGCGAACTGAAGGTGACGCTTCTGAGTTTTATCGACGAGCTGGCCGAGGTTTCGGCTTTGGTCGTCGGGGTGCCCAGCGACAAAACGACTGAAAACCCGCTTTTGACCTATCTGACAAGTGGAAAAGGGTTGCGCAAGCTGACCGTTCCCCTCATCATCGTCCCGTCCTGTTCGCGTGAAGCGGAAGACTGAAAGGTTACCCCTTATGTTCATTCAAACCGAAGACACGCCTAATCCGGCGACGATGAAGTTTCTGCCCAGTCGTGCCGTGGTTGATGCTCCTGTCGATTTCGACACCCCCGAAGCGGCGATCATCTCGCCACTCGCGCAAGCCTTGTTCAATATCGAGGGGGTCTCCCGCGTTTTTCTGGGCACGGATTTCATCAGCGTGACGCGCGATGAGGCAGCAGACTGGCCTGTGCTGCGCCCCGCCATTCTGGCGACGATCATGGACCATTTCACGCTCGGTAAGCCCGTCTTGAGCGATGAGGCCAAGAATGCCGCTCCTGATAACCAACTTGATCCTGCTGCGGCCCTGTCCGCTGAAGACGCCGAAATCGTCGCGCGGATTACGGAGCTTTTGGACCTGCGTATTCGCCCTGCCGTCGCACAAGATGGCGGCGATGTGGCCTTTGAGCGTTATGAGGAGGGCGTGGTCTATCTGCGCCTGAAAGGCGCGTGCGCCGGATGCCCCAGCGCGACGGCCACCCTCAAGTTCGGGATCGAGCAAATGCTCCGTCACTTCATCCCCGAGGTTCAGGAAGTCCGTCGGGTGGGGTAGGAGGTCACGTTTGTTGGTTAAAACCTGCTCCTTGTGTGTGAAACTGTTGCATTAACCATAGCTGTTTCTTATGGTTGGGCATTCATATCACATACTACTTGAGGGTTTTTCTATGCCTGACACATTTAACGGTACAGTTGTCGACGCGGATTATGAAATACTGGACGAGGATTCAAAACCGTCACGCGCAATATATTTTAGAAACTCAATTTTTAAAGGGATGTTGCAGGACGTTGTCACAATGCCCGCTGCAAAGCGGATTGTTGCTCTTGACAAGATGCGCGCCGAGCTTCCCGAAGAAAGCAAGGCGGGCTTCGTCCTTTTCACGCACAAAATTGACCCGCGCTATAAGTGGTTTGCGGCAGGGCATTATACGGTTGGAAATGCTTTGACCGTTTCGTCTGCTTTTCTGCCTTTCGGGATAGAGGGCAAATCTATCGCCCTTGTCGTTCCTGTCGTATGCGCTGGTATTGGTCGCGGCTTCGTTCGCACAGATTCGCAGCCTGCCAATAATTTTGTTGGAGGTTATAAAAATGACGGCAAAGCAGGATATTCAGCACTTTCTATGGAATATGCGGATTGGCTTTTAGCGAAGGACGAGACGACAGTACCCTCGCGTCGACGTGCCTTGCTTGCGGGCTGTGCTAACGGATCAATGCATAACGGGATTTCTGCCATTGTCCGCATAGGGGCTATTTTTGCTCTTTTGGGAGCTATATTGCCCTGCGTAGGTATTAAGAAGTTGGCTCAATATGGACAGAATAAATTGGCAGTGATAAATAATAAAAACATGGATGCTCGATTTATTTTTAAGGACAGCCCTCTATATGACAGAATATCAAAATGCCTTGACTCGGTAGGTGTTAAAATAGATCAGTGGGATCACAGAACGGGTGATTATTCCAAAGAGAAAATTATAGGGAGATTAAATCCATTCACTGCCGAAACCTTCAGTAAAGTCGAGGACGCTCTAACCGACCGCGCCAGAGAACGCGCAGCCAAGCGATCACCGAAACCTCCGGCTTTACAGGGACAGGGAACGTTCCGGCTTTACAGGGCCTAAGTCTTGAGGAGGGGCCGCCTCCTCAAAACATCTCTGCATTGATCAGCAAGTGCGTGCCGATACCGGCGAAATAGCCCAGCAGGATGGCCCATGCCCATTTCAGGTGGCGCATGAAGGTATAGGTGCCTTGCGCTTGGCCCATCAGCGCGACACCTGCCGCCGAGCCGACGGACAGAAGCGACCCGCCGATCCCCGCCGTGAGTGTGACAAGGAGCCACTGCCCAAGGCTGTGGTTGGCTTCCATGTTCAGCACGGCGAACATCACGGGGATATTGTCGATGATGGCCGAGATAAAGCCGATCAGCACATGCGCGGCTGTATCGCCCATGCCTGCATAGAGAAGGGACGACAGGCTGTGCAGATAGCCCATAGCCCCAAGCCCGCCGACGCACAGCATAACGCCATAGAAAAACATCATCGTGTCCCACTCGATGCGGCGCAGGCTGATGAAAATATCAAAGGGCTTGCCGCCCGTGGCGGTCATGTCGGCGGTGAAGGTTTTCAGGTCATGCTTGCGGATGAAGTGCCCGTACAGTTTCAGGAAGCCAAGCCCCGTCATCATGCCCAAAAACGGTGGCAGGTGCAAAAGCTGGTGCAGCGAGACGGTCATGATGATGGTGAAAACGAACAAGCCTGCGACGACGAAACCTCCCTTTTTGATCTTGGCTTTCTCTTCGATTTCGGGCGGTCGTTTTTTGGGCAAGGCGAAGGACATAGCGGCGGCAGGGATCAGCCAACTGACGAGCGAAGGCAGGAACAGGGCAAAGAAATCGACAAAGGGGACAACGCCTTTTTGCCAGACCATTAGCGTCGTGATGTCGCCAAAGGGACTGAACGCGCCGCCCGCATTCGCCGCTACGACAATGTTGATACAGCTTAAAATGATGAAGTTTTTATTATCCTTCCCGACGGCCATGGCGACGGCGGCCAGAACGAGGGCTGTGGTCAGGTTATCGGCGA
>JAQUHK010000006.1 GCA_028683655.1 Alphaproteobacteria bacterium | reverse complement strand
TATATGCTAGCATCGTAGAACCGTCTCCCATTCAATTTGATGTACGGCAAAAACTGCCGTACATCATACAATAAGTTAATTGTTATTCTTTGTCTAGAAAAAATGGTGCATCATACCCCAAGAGTTTTTAAAAAATATTACGCCGAGGTATCTAGCTTTGTTCCGCGACCGGAATCGGATGGCGGCGGTACAGAAGCTTGAACCTCAGCCTGACGTGGTTGTTCTACGACGGCGGGGGTTTCACTTTGAGCCAATTGGGCCTGTGTCGAAATGACTCCCTGCCCCGCCACGGGGCCTATTGTGGACATTGGACTCTCCTTTACTTATGAGGATATCCTTGAGGTTCATTATACGTCATATTGGTTTCGAAATAAATAAGAGCCCACCTACGTCTTTAACCTATCCTGTAAAATATAAATTATAGCCTATTGTTTTGTTTGATTTTTGTCCGTTCGATATGCCTCAAGAACGTCGCGGAACATATCCACCTCGGACAGGCGGCTTTGGGCGGCCTGTAGGTCTTTCATCGCCCCCATCGTTTCGGGCCGCGTGATGATTTTGAACAGGTTCCCCTTGTTCGTCCTGTCCATAGCTGTGCCGTAATCGACAGCCAGCCGATCAAGCCCGCCAGTATCGCCCGCCTGCGCCATCGCAACGGCGGCCTGAACGAGCCACTGGGCCCTTTCATCGGTCAAGGGCTTGTCGGCCTGAAGCGGGCCAACAAGGTCCATCAGCGTGGCCGCCGCATCGGCCCAGTTCTTGCCCCGCATCGCGATGTCGGCACGGAGCAACAGGGTCGTCTTGTCATGGTTGGCAGGCAGAGCCTCAACAGCCGCCTGCACCTTCCCCATCTCGGACAAAGCCCGCACGCGTAAAAGCTGACGCTCATCCCGAACGGCCTGTGGCTGGCCCTGCGCCTCTTCCTGGCTTTTATCAAGATAGGCCAAAGCCGCCTCGGCCTTATGGTCAAGCAGCTGGACTCCGGCAAGGCGCGTGGCGGTCTTGACCCGCTCTTCAGGTGTCGGCGCGTTTTTCAGATCGTCATCCAACAGCTTGGTCGCCTGATCCAGAAGGTCGATACTAATCAGCCGTTCGGCCAGATTCTTGCGCACGGCGTTGCCTTCGGCTCCGGCAGGGATCAGGGTCTTGTACTCTGTATAGAGAGTCAGCGCATCAATCGGCGACATATCCTTGCCCATATCGGTCAAAAAGACAGAGCTGAACGTCTTGACCATATCAACCCGCAAGGCCTTGGTATCCGGCGAGTCAGGGAAAAGGGTCAGCGCGCGCGACAGAACGGCAAAGCCGTTCTTGAAATCCTTCGCATCCAGATAAAACCCGCCCAACCGCCGCAGGATATCAAACTCCAGATCGTCGCCGCGCCAAGCGAACCGCAACCCCTCAAGCCGACCGACCGCCTGTTTGGGCGTGAGCGACTTGGAGGCGACCCCAAGATCGACCAAGGCCAGCTCGGCCCTGATTTTATAAAGCCGGTCTTGCTTCTTGACGACTTCGTGCCACAGCTTTTCCGCCATCTCCGTCTTGCCGGTCTTGCTGTAAAGCACGCCGCGCAAGTAACGAAGGGCGGGCTCGGCCTCGGACGTATAGCCGCCCTTCTCAAGGCGATTGATCCAGTCGAGCATCTTTGGGTCATTACCAACCGCCGAAGCCGATTCAATCGCCAAAACAGCAAAACGCGACCGCATCGGCTCGGGATAATCCAGCAGGATGTCCATCGTGCGGCTGAAATCCTCAAAAGACGTCTGCCAGTCCCGCACACCGGCCGCAGCGATGGCCTGCCACAAGATCGCCTCTGGCTGGTTTTGCAAAGACGGCGTCGTCAAATCCTGAATCGCGGCCTGATAGTGATCAGCCAGCACATTCGCCCCCGCCCGCACCGCCAGAAAATCAGGGTGCTGTTCGATTTCAGGCAACTTGCCAACAATGTAATTCAGGATAGACAGGGCCTCGTTTCCCATGCCGTTCGCAAAGAAAAAACGAGCCAGATCCAGCCGCGCCAAAACGCGTTCGTCGTCGGCGACCTCGATGATCGTTTGCATCAGCTTTTGCCGCGTGCGCGTGAAACTGTCGCCAACCGTGCCCTTCCAGCGCGCGAAGTCGAACAAAATCTTGCCCCGCTGGTCCCCTTGCCGCGCCGCGCCGTAATCACCCGTATCCTGCACCGGCGAAAGCTTCAACCCGCCTTCGGCGGTGATCTCGACCCCGTCAGCCGACGCCCGCGCAATCACACGATCGCGCAGCGGCTTGATCACAAGCCCCTGAGCAGCAGGAACGACCTGAAAATCAGCCATGCGCCGCCGGTTTGTAAACGCGCCCGTTTCACGCAGCGGCAACACGATCACGTCGTCGCCGACAACAGGATCGTTGAAATAGATCGGCGCGGGCGGATTGCCCGTCGGCACCAAAAGCCGCGCACCGAGCGCAAAAGACGGCTGGACCACAAACTCGGTTGAAAGGGCTTTTTCCGTGCCTTCGCGGACCAGATAGATTTCCCACGCCGTATCATTGCGTGTCGCCCGCACGCCGACTCCGGCAGGAACGGCGATGCGATAGCCCGTATTCTGTGGCAACTCCAAAGGCTCCAGCTTCACGCGCGGCGGCGGCGAACCGATCAGCGAATCACCGATCAGCTTACGGTCGAACAGAAGGGTCACATACCCGCCCCGCGCAAAAACCGCAGCCCCGACGGACACTTTCGGATCGAGGATGGCCACGGGCTTGGACGGCGTCTCTTTCAAAATGGAACGGATCTGGGCCAATGCCGCCGGATCAAAGGGAACCTCGCCGACCAGCGGACGGCGGGGCGCACTTTTTTGTTCAGGAAGCGGCTTAGGCGGCGTGACAGGCGTCGCGGGAGCCGCCTGCGCTGGCGGAGCAACATCTTTCAGTTTCTCAAGATCGTGAACATCCTGAACCACAACGGCGGCTTGGGGTTCCTTTTTGGCCTCGGCCTTTTCAACGGGCGCGGCGGGCTTGGCTTGCTCTGCCTTGGGAGGAAGGGGCTCCGGCGTGATCACAGGGATTGACGGAGCCGCCGCAGGAGCTGCTTTTTCCGCAACCGGAGCCGAGGAAGCTGCACCTTCGGCAACCGCCGCGCCTTTCACATCAAGGACAATCGACGCGCCGCTGTAAAAATCGTTGACCACGGCCTTGGGGGCAAGCGTAAACCGCACAGCCAAGGCCTCAGCCCCATCCGCGCCAGAAACGACCGTGAATCCTTTGGCCCGCGCAAGGGTCTGACGCGCCAGCGTCACCCGCGCCGCGCGCGAAAACGTCACCGTCAGGCTATCGCCATTTCTTTTCAGGCTATAACTGGTGCCTTGGGGCGCATCGAAAACGATCCGGTCAAAATCGGGATGTTCGCCAACCCGCATGGGGATCAGGGCCAGCCCGCCCCCCGTCTTTTCCACGCCTTTGTCGGCAGCCGTCCCCGTCCCCGTCAAAGACAACAGGGCCGCAAAGGCACAGACAAGGCGCAGTGAAATGGCTCGCGGCATAGAAACCAAGCAAGGTTAACAGAATCCTGTTAACCTTATAGGGTAAATCGTTAAAAAAGTCAGACCGTTTTTTTGACAAGCCCTTAGAAATGGAATAGCGTCCCCACCATTCCAACAAACCCGTTCATTGGAGCTTATTTATGAGTGAGACAGGTAAAGGTCTTGGTGCCATCGCCCAAGAATTGTTCGCCGAGATATGCGCAGCACCGCATCCCGACGCCCGGCAGCCCACTGATCAGGCCACACCACCAAACGAAGAACAGGAACCCTTCGCAGAAATCCTGCGCGGTGCAGCCGCTGAAGTGTGGACTCCAAAGCCCAACAAAGCACCAACAGAGGCCATGAAACCGGGAACCATCCTCGAAACGCTTGAGGGCGTCCTTGCGGAACTGTTCTCACTCAATGTGGTCAAGCCCACGCCGGACTATCATATCCCCGCTGAAGTCAGCGACTTCTTCAAGATGAATCCAGAGCAAACACAGCATCTGGCCCGTCAGGCCACGGCCCCCTTAACGGCTGAACAACGACAGCCGGAAACCGAAGCAGCCCTTGAAGATTTACTCAAGGACCTGGCTTGCACGCACGAAATGGTTCGTGACTGTCTTGATTGTGACAATCCCTTGTTGGCGGAAGGTGCCGCCGCGTCTTGGCGTGAAACGCTTGAGACCATCCACACCTTCTCGCCCACTACGGCCATGGAACCGGCACGATCGACTCTTGAAGACAAGGACACCCCACCTTGCCTACGCGTAGCAGCCTCGGACTATGTCCACAGCCATATCAAGCCCATCCGCCTGACTCTTTTGGCGGGTGGCATCAAACGACACGCGCACAATCCAGATTCGTCTCTGGGCCACAAACAGGGGCTTTGCGATTTACTCGTCTTGCTTGAAGATGTTGTGGACCGTCCCGACCGCGATGGCGAAACCGTGCGGCTCAGGCAACAAATCGATGGCGAGGTTCGCCAGCTTTGCAAGGCATCCGCTTCATCGGCCAAACGCGCACCGTTGGTCAGCTAGCCGCGTATCGCCCTGACGCAAAAGAACGAGGCCCCGTTTCGGAAACCGGAACGGGGCCTTAATTTTATCTGGTCGTGTATATACCCATCGCGCTTCAAGAGTTGGGGGCGATGCTTAAAAATGGCGTCATTCCCGCGCAAGCAGGATCCACGTTGATCCAAAGGGATAACGTCAACATATAGATTCCTGCTTTCGCGGGAATGACGCATGTTTTTAGGTCACAGCACCAACTTTTGAAGTACGAAGCGTACCGGCATCAAAACCCGCCACAGGAGATATATGTCCTAAACTGGGTTCTTGGATGCTGTTTACGGAGGCTTGGAGGCCTCAGGGATGCGCGAAACGGAGGCGGCAGCTATCCCCCTACACGGTAGGAATAAAAACCTTTGTGCGGCGATCCTGACGCGATTGCGGGCTATTTCTCGTTTTGTTCTCATTTTATGGTTAACGAAGGGCACAGGGGGCCCGTCTCGCCCCCGCGAAGGCTCGATTAGAACTCCGAGAGCATCCGGTCGATTTCATCCTGATCAATCGCTTTGTGCGGCAATTGCGGGCCGTTGAGCAGAGCTTTCTCGGCATCAACCTCACCCATTGGCGGCAGCCCCTCACCGCCATCGCGATGAATCTCTTCACCAAGGGCCTTAAGCAAGGCCTCGACCTTGGTGTCGATATATTTGAGGGTTTGCACAACCTTGGTGATGCGCTGGCCGGTGATATCCTGAAAGTTACAGGCTTCAAAAATACGCGTCGTACAAGTCACCAGCTGGTCGCTGATTTCCGGCGTACAGTTGCCTGCAATGCTGCTGATCGTGTCACAGACATCCATGATCTTGTTGGTCGCCTCTTCCGTCGCGCCGACAACGGCATCAAGCTCGTCCGTCGCGTGGGGAATATGGCTGGCCGAAATATCTTTGGGCTGGATCGCCGCGATTTCCTGCTTCGCGTGGCGGATATAACCGGCCAGCTCTTCAAGTTCGGCATAAAATTTCAAATCCGATACGGTAATATCGCCACTGAGAGTCGAGACAACCTCGCGCACAATGTTTGTCACATCCTCGGGCGATAACGGGGTTTGAGCCGCTTCGGTTGCCACACGAATCTTCTGGTGCAGCGTGGTCTCCAGCTTAGCCAGTCCATCACGATCGGTCATCGTTATTCTCCGGTAATTTGCGCGTTAAAAAGCACCTAAAACAGCCGATATCTTCTGCTTCAGCGTCTCGGCATTAAACGGTTTGACGATATAGTTGTTCACACCGGCTTCTTTGGCCGCTGCGACATTTTCAACCTTGCTTTCCGCCGTGACCATGATGAAGGGCATGCCTTTCAACTTGGCGTCCGCGCGAACTTCTTTAAGCAACTGCAAGCCCGTCATCGGCTCCATATTCCAGTCGGAAATGACCAGGCCATAGCTTGCCTCACGCAACATTTTCAGGGCCATCGACCCGTCCGTCGCCTGCGCCACATTCTTGAACCCAAGCTGTTTGAGCAGGTTTTCAATGATGCGCAACATCGTCTTATAATCGTCGACGATGAGAATTTGCATATTCATATCAACGGCCATGGCTGGCTCCTTTATGTGAACGCTTCTGTTTGGTCCAAGCCGCCCTTTTCCACAAGCACGGGACAGGGGTTGTCGACTCCTGTCGAAAATGCCTGAAGAAACTGAAAAAATCGTTACCAAACTGAATATAGGGAGAAGGTAAAAGGGCGAAGAAACCAAAGCCTCTTCGCCCTTTTGTCTCAAGCCGTTAATCCTTTTTTAGAAGGGGTAATAACGGACCGATGTCATGACCGTGTTATCATACGCATGCGGCGATTGATCGTTCAACCCGCTAAACGCATCCTTACGTGTGAACATGTATTGGGCCCCCAGCTTCAGGCTGCCGTAATCACCCTTATACACTGTGTTCCAGAAACCCGGCGTGATGGACCAGACCATCTCGGTCTGGGCAAAGCAGGACGAATTGTTCTGGGTATAGCACGGCGAATTGTCAAGCGACGAGCTGCCATAGCCATACAGCGTATTGGACGAATCCACCCGCATCGCCTTTTCAGCCCCGACATAGGTATAGATATCCCAAGTCGGCGTTGGGTGACCGATCACACCCAACAACCCGACCATCTGGGTGATCGGCTTGATATCGCCTGCCGTCGTAAAGGCCATGTCGGGCATCTGGGCCGCCGAATAACGGCCTATGCCACGACCACCAAGGAAATTGGCTTGCAGGTCGAGTTTCTTGGCAATAACGGGGATATAAGCCCCGACACCGCCGCCAAGACCAACAGCGTACTGATTGTCAAAATTGCCGGTGGTCGCATAAGTGCTCTGGAAGAAACGCGACAGACCGAAAGCCTCAAAATGACCAAAGCCAGTGTCATAAGCCACCTTGGCGATCACATCAGGCGCATAGTCAGCCGACTGGTTGCCCGCCAGACCACCAGCTCCTGACGACGTCGTCGTGAAGGGGAAGGTGGCGCATGTTCCCGTCGCCGTGTTGGTACAACGAAGGCCGGAAAGGTTGATTTCTGGATCCTCCAAAGACAAACCGAAATGGGCCTTGTTGTCGGCAAAATCCTTCACAATGCGAACTTGCGGCGCGCGCGTGTAAACATAGCCCGGAGCCCCAACCGAATCGATGCCAATAGGTCCGACTTCCGTTCGCGGCGTCAGGCCGTTTTTATACAAAGAGGCAAGGCTCCATGTCTGACCGGCGAGGAAATGGACGCCCCAATCATTGCGATCGACCGTCGCATAAGCATGGCGAAGGCGCGGCGTATAGCTGTTGGATTCAACAGAAGCGACCGTCGATGTCGAGCCTCCCATGAAATCGCCTTCCAGATAACCGGCAATCTTCATGTCTTTATCGACATTGCCTTCGGCCAAAACCGACAGGCGCGTCGCGTTCGAGGTCAAGTGAAACTCGTCCTGGTTTGCGCCAGCCGCATTGTCGTAAGGAATGCCCGTGTTCAAACTCGAGCTGGAACCCGTTCCCTGATTATGTGAACGATACACGCCATCCGCCGTCAAATAACCGCCGAACTTGAGCGTCACGCCCGGAAGAATCTCTTTCTTGCCCGCAGACGATTCCGTCGTTGCCACGGCGGCAGGCGCAGGGGCCGCAGCAGCAGGAGCCACCACTTCCGTCTTGGCGTTTTCCTTGGCCTGCATTGCCGTCAGCTGCTTTTGCAGCGCGGTCACCTGTTCTTGAAGAGCCTTAATGGCATCCGACGTATTATCGGCGGCATAGGCCGCGCTGCCACTTAGAAAAGTCAAGGCCGTTGTGGCCAACAAGAGCGCACGTATCTTTTTCATCGCAAGGTCTCCATGATAGCGGTGGGGAAGAGGGAAAGAACATCCCTTCAAAGGCAAGCAACTTTCTCCTTACTGTGTTTACGCTGAGCAGACAAACAAAAAATGCCCACCCACATACAGGCCTATTCCCGCCTGCGCGGCGTAAAAAAAGAGGGGCCGAAGCCCCTCAAAAACAAATCACTCGTTTTAATCCTAGCGCGACACGGGCCGACGCATGCCGCCCATATACACTGCCGCGACGAATGGCTTATCCCCGCCATTATCTTGTTCATCGCTCTTGCGTTGCATGAGAGCGCTCATGAACGATCCGCCCGGACCATGGCCGGCATTGTTATGTCCGTCTTCCGTTGCCGCCATGCGAAAATAGGCCATCACAAAAACGCGGATGGCTGCCGTCAAAGAGGTATTCACCGCTTTACGCGTCGACACAACCGTTGCAATATCGTGAATCGAAACATGCTCTCTTCGACATATGTCGCGCAAACCGTTCCACATGTCCGGCTCCAGCCGAATGGATGTCCGATGATTGCCAATGGTCACATTACGACTGACCAGACTGCTACGCTCTTGCCTGATGCGCTCTTGAGCCATGCCGCTGGTGGCGGACTGCCCCATAAAGCCTGCCTGAGCCTGTAGTTCTGCCTGTGGACGCATAGGGGATCTCCTTTATTCCTAAGTGCGTTGTGCGGGTATTAACCAAAGTATATACACGCATTGGTGTATTGATCAAGAAATATGTGCGTAACAATATCCATTCTTTTACAGCGTGTTAAGTCCCTTTCGCCAAACAGTCATGAATATTCCATATCTTAAGAGCGCAACTAGCGGTTGTATTTTTAACGCGATGGGAAAGGCTGATTCTTCCCAAAAAACGGCAAAGAATCTTGCTTTCCTGCCGCTGTGAGGCATGATGCGGCCAAACCATCTTTAAATCGCCCATGAACAGCCCTGACACCAAAACAACCACGACGCGCAACTGTCATTGCAAAGGCTGCGTCAAAGAAGGGACTTACCGAGCCCCCCAAAGCCCCAAAGAACTCGATGTTATCCTGTGGTTTTGCCTTGAGCATATCCGTGAGCATAATGCGCGCTGGAACTATTTGGACTCGGCGACACCGCAGGAAATCGAGAAAACCATTCGGCAAGCTACTGTCTGGGAACGCCCGACATGGCCTTTCAGCAAAGGCCCTCTGGCGGCCAAACGCACGCAAAGAACAGGGCCGCCAGCCTCCCCTGCGCTGCCGGAAAAAGTCAGGAAGGCCCTTCATTTTCTTGCGCTGCGGGAACCGGTTTCGTGGGAGGCGATCAAAGCCCGCTATCGCGCTCTGGCCAAACGCTATCACCCCGACACCAACGGCAGCGGCTCAAGCGACATTGCCAAGTTTCACGCCGTCCAAGAAGCTTTCGGGACTTTGAAAAACTATTATGCTAAAAAACGCACAGGCGCGTGACGATAGCCAAGACAACAAGGAACCAGAGATGACTCAAGAAGAAACAGGCCTTCCCGATTGCACGCTTTGCGTGCGCAAAACCTTTGCCCTTGATACGGATTGGGAAGTCCCCGCCTTTTCACAGCGCGGCGAGCATGTACCCGATATTGATCCGGCCTATCGCTTTGACCATGACACGACGCTGGCGATCCTTGCAGGCTTTGCGCATAACCGCCGCGTGATGATCCAAGGCTATCACGGCACCGGCAAATCATCGCATATCGAGCAAATCGCTGCGCGGCTAAACTGGCCGTGCATTCGCATCAATCTGGACAGCCATATCAGCCGCATCGACCTGATCGGCAAAGATGCGATTGTCATCCGCGACGGGATGCAGATCACCGAGTTCCGCGAGGGTATTTTGCCGTGGGCCCTGCAACATGCCTGCGCCCTTGTGTTCGACGAATATGACGCCGGACGCGCCGATGTGATGTTCGTGATCCAGCGCGTTTTGGAAGTCGAAGGCAAGCTAACGCTGCTTGACCAGAACCGCGTGATCCACCCTCACCCCGCTTTTCGTTTGTTTGCCACCGCCAACACCGTCGGGCTGGGCGACACGACAGGGCTTTATCACGGCACCCAGCAAATCAACCAAGGCCAGATGGACCGCTGGAACATTGTTGCGACGCTAAACTACCTGCCCGAAGAAGAGGAAGTCGCGATTGTGCAGGCGAAGGCTCCGGCTTTCGCGAGCAAAGACAAGAAAAAGCAAGTCGCCGCGATGGTGGCGCTGGCCAACCTCACGCGGCAAAGCTTTATGAACGGCGATATCGCCACCGTCATGTCGCCGCGAACGGTGATCACATGGGCGGAGAATTACGCGATCTTCGGCTCACTCGCTACCGCGTTTCGCCTGAGCTTCCTCAACAAATGCGACGAGGCCGAACGCCCCGCGATTGCGGAGTTTTATCAACGCTGCATGAATGAAGAACTGCCACTGACAGGCCACGCTGCCGTACGGGATTAAAAGGCCAAGCCCCATGTCCAGCGACGAGACAGAGTCCACCGAAAGTTTCAAGCGCGCCACAGGCATCGCCCTGAAGGCCATCGGCCATTGCGCCGAGCTGGAGGTTGCTTTTGCCGCGCAGGAAGGCGGCGTGTCGTCCGAGCGCGTCATTCTTCCCTCCCTTTCCGCGCATCCGACAAACGAAGAACGCACGCTCTCGCGCGGCGCGGCGGATGCGGCGGCGGTCAAGCTGCGCTATCACGACCCCAAGCTTCACCAAGCTGCAAGGCCCGCCACCACACAGGCGGGGACATTGTTCGATATTCTGGAGCAAACGCGCTGTGAGGCTCTTGGCACGCACCGACTGGCAGGGCTTGGAAGTAACATCACGGCGCGGCTGGCGGCCCAATGTCTTCAAGGTGAAGCCCTCACCGCGCCGACCAAAATCCCGATGGCGTCGATCCTGCATCTGATCGCGCATGAACAGCTCTCCGGCACCGAAGTCCCGCAGGAGGTGCGCGAGACGCTGGACCACTGGAAGCCGCTGATCGACGCGAAAATCGCGCCGCATATGGTCAAGCTCAAAGAGCTGCTCCCCGATCAGGAAGCCTTTGCCCGCGAAGCCATAGACCTGCTTGCTTCGCTCCATCTTGTGAAGAAACAGGACAAGGACGCGCCGCCCGAAGACTCCCTTCCCAAGGATGAGCCGCCGCCTTCCGATGAAAACCTGCCTCAAGATAACGAGGAGGAACAACAGCAAACGCCGTCGCCCGATACTGATTCTGCGGACAAAGAAAGCGATGCCGAAACCGCACGCGAACAGGACGGCACACAAACAGATGAGGAAGAGGAAGGCGACGAGGAGTCGCTGGCTTCTTCAAACGCGCCTGAGGCCTTCGGCCCCGTCACGACCTATCGCGCCTATACAACCGCTTTTGACGAGATCATCAAGGCGCAAGACCTTTGCCCGCCGCAAGAGCTGGCCCGCCTGCGCCGTCTTTTGGATTATCAAGTTCGGCACAGCCAGAACATCATCATCCGCCTTGCCAACAAACTGCAACGCCGCTTGATGGCCCAGCAATCCCGCGCGTGGGATTTTGATCTGGAGGAAGGGATTCTCGATGCCGCCCGTCTCGCCCGCGTCGTCGCCAACCCGATGCTGCCGCTTTCCTTTAAAATGGAAAAGGACACCGATTTTCGCGATACGGTCGTCACCTTGCTCATCGACAATTCCGGCTCTATGCGCGGGCGGCCCATCACGCTGGCGGCGATCAGCGCGGATATTCTGGCAAGAACGCTGGAGCGGTGCGGCGTGAAAACGGAAATCCTTGGCTTCACCACACGCGGCTGGAAAGGAGGCCGCGCACGCGAGCAATGGGTCACGGATGGCAAAACGCCACAACCGGGCCGCCTGAACGACGTGCGCCATATCATCTATAAAGACGCCGATGTACCATGGCGACGCGCCAAGACTCATTTGGGCCTGATGCTGCGCGAAGGCTTGCTCAAAGAAAATATCGATGGCGAGGCTTTGCTGTGGGCGCACGGCCGCCTGCTCGCCCGACCCGAAGACCGCCGCATCCTGATGGTGATTTCAGACGGTGCGCCCGTGGATGATTCCACCCTGTCCGCCAATCCGCAAAACTATCTTGATCTGCACCTACGCACCGTTATCGACTGGATCGAGCGCAAGTCCAACGTCGAACTCATCGCCATTGGCATCGGCCACGACGTCACCCGCTATTACAAACGCGCCGTCACCCTCTCCGACGTCGAGCAACTAGGCGGCACCATCACCGAACAACTGGCTGGGTTGTTTCAGAAGGGATAGGTCGCTTTGAAGCGAGCCTATAGAGGCTCCAACATGAAAGGATCGTGTCATAAGAACAGAAAAAGCAAGAAAGAATCCCTCCCCCTCGTCACCCCGCACTTGATGCGGGGTCCAGCGAGGCCTCGACGTGAAATCCAAGTCAGAGGCCCTCGCGTCCAAGTGTGGCTGGGTCCCGCATCACGCAGCCCGCGCTTCGCGCCGTCTGCTGTGCGGGAAGACGAGAAAAGGGCGCAGATCGTGAAACTTTCCCGATTTTTGACTTCGCAAACGAGGTTATTTGGAAAATCGTTTTATATCAAAGGGTTAGTCTTGGTCTTCGATTTTGAGAATGTCGTTATATATCATGGACTTAGCCCAAAAAGCCTCCCGAACAGGCCCTCGGGCGTACCAAATGTCGGCTCAGCTGCGTCACAGAGCCCTTTTTACCCTAGATTCGTTGATTCTAAACGGTTTTTTCTGAATTGAAAAAGGGGGCAAAATGGAGGGGGATGGGACAAGGTTCCAACCTGCTCAAAGAGACAAAATCAGGGATTCAGCTTCTAACTCTGTCATAACGCGAACGCCGTTTCGTTTAAGTTCTTCAGCCGTCAATCCATCGCCAGCGACAGTCTGCCCGGAAAAAGTTCCATCGTAAATCTGCCCGCTGCCACATGAAGGACTTTTTGACTTGAGGATAGCTTGATTAATACCCAGTGCCTTACAGATGGCCAATGTCTTCGTGGCTGCCTGTGTGTACGCTTCGGTTAGATCAGTTCCACTCCGCCCTACAACCTTTTTGTTCCCGCTTTCGTCAAAAACGATCTCACAACTCTCCCTAGGGGTAGGGAGAGAAGCAAGTTGTTCTGGGCAAACTGGAACGGCCTTACCCTCCTTAACGAGACGTTGCACAACCTCACTCGCACAACTGGTCGCGTTATATCTGCAAGGACATCCAACGAGGCATGCGCTAACAAGATACATAGGGGACTCCTCTTATATCATTTAGATTCAGCAAGCCTATATCTTCCACACCAACGACATCAGCAAAAATACTGACCTCACCCCTCCACCTTCACACATGCCAGAAAATCAACGCGGAGCTGTTGCGGGTTCAGGTTGCGGCCGATCAGGACGAGGCGGCTGGTGCGGGGCTGGCCTTCGGGCCAAGGGGTGAGGGCGGAGCCTTCCATCATCATGTGGACGCCTTGGATCACGATGCGGCGGTCTTCGCCCGCAAAGTGGAAGATACCTTTATAGCGCAGCAAATCCTGTCCCTTCGTGGCGGACAGCTCGCCCATCCAGTTTTGCAGTTTCTCGGCATCAAGAGCTTTATCGGTGACAAGCGACAAGCTGGAAATCGCGCTATCATGACGGAAGAAGGCTTTTTCATGCGAGCTATGTTGATGTTCTTCCGTACAGGAAGCGCAGCCACAGCCCTCGCCATGATCATGATCGTGATGATGATGATCATGAGGGTGCGCCGCCTCTGGCTCCTCAAGGAAATCAGGAATCGTTTCCGTGATGCGCGACAGATCAAACCCGCCGATCCCGATCAGCTTGCGCACATCCATCTCGCCGCGCGTTGTTTTGTGGATCGTGGCGAAGGGATTGAGCCTGCGGATCGCGGCCTCGATTTCCTTGATGGCAGCCTCGTCAACCAGATCGACCTTGTTCAGCACAATACTGTCGGCGAAAGCGATTTGCTGCTCCACCTCGGGCGAGGCTTGAAGCTGGTCGCGCACATGCGCGGCGTCAACCAGCGCGATCACGCTGTCCAGCCTTGTTTTGGCGGCAATGTCGCGATCGGTGAAAAAAGTTTGAGCTACGGGCGCGGGATCGGCAAGGCCCGTCGTCTCGACCAAAATCCCGTCAAAAGTGGTAGAGCGGCGCAGCAGTCCCGACAGTACGCGAATTAAATCCCCGCGCACGGTACAGCACACGCAGCCATTGCTCATCTCATAGATTTCTTCGTCCGAGGAAACAATCAGCTCATTATCAATACCGATCTCGCCAAACTCGTTGACGATCACGGCATAGTTGCGCCCGTGGCTTTCGCTGAGCAAGCGATTGAGCAGGGTCGTTTTGCCCGCCCCCAGAAAGCCCGTTAAGACCGTCACAGGTGTTTTCGCAGCCGTATCGTTCATGTCCTGTCCCCTTAAAATGCGTTAACCCCTTATGACTCCGCCCCTTAACACCTTGCAAGCACGAAAAACACCCTTAAGGCTCGACGAATTTCTTGCTTTCAGCGCGTCAAAAGCTAAGGTAAACCATGGGAAGTGATTTGGTTAAGGACCTTCGATGAAAAACGCGTTAAAGACAGGCAGTCTTTTGGGTGTGGCTTTGCTTTTGGCTGCGGGCCCTTCCTACGCCCAATACGCGCCGACGCCCAAAAAAGCGCCCAGCACGCCCGTCAGCAAAGAGGCCCTAGCCGGAAAGAATGCTCCCGCCATCCCCGACTCGCGCCTGCTTGAAGGGCTTGCGACTGTCGTCGATTCCGAGCATCTGCGCATCAATGGAATCGAAGTTCGCCTGTTCGGTGTTGTCCCGCCACAAATGGGGGCTTCCTATGGCCCACAGGCGCGGGCCGTTATCGATTCGCTGGCGCAAGGCTCCGTCACCTGTCAGATCAGGGACCGCGAGAAAACGGGCGGCTATCTGGCTTCTTGTTCGAACGGCAGCAATGCAGATTTTGGCCTTGAGCTTCTGCGTCGCGGCTTGGCCGTTGCCGCGCGGGGTTCGCTGCGCTCCAGCGACTATCAAGCTCCCTATCTCGCCGCTGAACAGGCGGCGCAAACCCAGAAACTCGGCCTTTGGAGTAACGCGATCCCCACCGCTGCTTCCGAAAAAAGCATCCGAGAGGCAGCCCAGAAAGCCGAGGCCGACAAGATAGAAGCCGAGAAGGCCAAAAAAGAAGAACAAGCCCGCCTTGAAAAAGAAAAGGCCGAGGCCGAAGCCAAGGCCCAAACCGCTGCGGAAGCCGCCGCCAAGAAAGAGGCCGAGAAAAAGGCCGCCGAGGCCAAGCCCGTTGAAATCAGTCTGGCCACGGGAACGGTCAAGCCGCCCCTACCCCAGCTTAAGCCCGATGCGTCCATTGATGCGGCGGCGGGCTTGACAGCCGACGATCTTCAGCCTCTTTTGCTTGGTGCTGGCCAGCCCGCCCTTGCGCCTGTCGCGCCGCCGATGAATTTCTTCGAGCGTTACCAGCTTCTTCTCTCCACGCTGATCGCGCTTGGCACCGCCGTAACGATCTCCCTGTCTGTTTTCCTGCTCAGAGCGCGGCAAAGCAAGGAAGAGCTTCGCGCGACCGCCGCCGCCTTGCGCGGGGAGTTGATGGCCGCCCGCTCGGTTTGTCAGGCCCGCCTGTCCAAGATCGCCCATGACGGCACCGCTGCGGGCACAAGTTGGCCGCGCATCCGCACCCTCGTGTTTCAGGCCTATGTCGGACGGCTGGGCTGCCTTGGCTCCGAACTCTCACGCCAAATCGCCTCGATTTACGGGATGGCCGCCGATTATGCGTCCTATTACAACACCACCGAGGCCCGCAGCGAAGACGCCTCGAAACAGCGAGCCCTTGAAGCCTTGATCCGCCATATCGAGGAAGTGACTCCCCGCCTCGCTCAAATCGAAGAGTCGGGCAAGATTCCACCCGCCCCCAAGGCTGTTGCCTTCACCTCCGTTCTTCCCTCCCCCGGCAGCAAACCGATCCATCTGACCTCATCCTACGACACACCGCCGGACGGTCCTGGCAAACCGATGGGAAGCACGCCGGTTCTCCAAGCCGATGAAAAACACAAATCGACCTTTGACATCACCGCCGATATTTCAAAAGCCAAGGCTGAAATCGTTGCCGAGCCGGTTTCGCACCTGAGGGCCCGCATTGCCGCCGCGCGGCAACGGCAGCAACAAATAACGGCCAGCAAGGGAAAACCCCAGCAATCCGCCACCACAAGCAAGGCCTCCGTTCAAAAGACGGTGACACCAGCCCCCGACGCAAAGAAAAAGACAGCACCGGTTGCGCTTTACCTGCGCCAGACAGCCACCAAACAACAACAAGCCCTAACCAAAACGGCGAGCAAGCTGCATGATGCGGCGCAAACCGCGCTTCAGTCCGTAACCACGCTGAACCTCAAAGCCCCGATCCTTGAGAAACTGGCTGAGATGAAAAGCAAGGCGGCCTCGCGCGCCAAAATCGAAGAGCCGCTGCCGCTCGATCCCGTTCTGGCGGATTATACCATCCCCGACTACGCCAATCTGTCGGAAGAGGAGCTGGAAGCCCTTCTCTACGCCGAAGACGAGCTCTACATGAACGCCCCCTGCGGCCCCGTGAAGTCCCGTCGCGCTGGCTGATGCCCACCTCTCCCCAAGACATTTTGCGCGACATCTTTGGCTTTGACTCCTTTCGGGGCAGGCAGGCGGAGATTATCGCGCATGTGACGGGTGGCGGCGAGGCCCTCGTGCTGATGCCGACGGGTGGGGGCAAGTCGCTGTGCTATCAGATTCCGGCTTTGTGCCGCACGGGGATGGGCGTGGTGGTGTCGCCGCTGATCGCCCTGATGCGTGATCAGGTCGAGGCCCTCAAACAACTGGGCGTGCGCGCGGCAGCGTTGAACTCGACGCTTGAAAACGGCGAGGCCGGACGCCTTATCGATCAAATGCAAAGCGGCAAGATCGACCTTCTTTATATCGCGCCAGAGCGTCTGCTGATGGACAGCACGCTGAACCTGCTGGACAAATGCAAGCTTTCGCTCTTTGCCATCGACGAGGCCCATTGCGTATCCCAGTGGGGGCATGATTTTCGGCCCGAATATCTGCAACTCGCCATCCTGCATGAACGCTTTCCCAACGTCCCGCGCGTCGCGCTGACCGCCACCGCCGATGTGCCGACACGCGGCGAGATCGTCAAGAAATTGAAACTGGAGAGCGGGCGGGTCTTTATCTCCAGCTTTGACCGTCCGAACATTCGCTATCACGTCACGCCCAAGATCAAACCGCGTGAGCAAATTCTGCGTTTCCTGAAGGAAGACCACGCGGGCGAGTCCGGCATCATCTATTGCCTATCCCGCGCGAAGGTGGAAGAAACCGCCACGTGGCTGGCGCGGCAGGGCTATCACGCGCTGCCCTATCATGCCGGTTTGTCGCCACAGGTTCGCGCCCGCAATCAGGACGCCTTCATCAAAGACGAAGGCGTGATCGTCGTGGCGACGATCGCGTTCGGTATGGGGATCGACAAGCCCGATGTGCGCTTTGTCATTCACATGAACATGCCCAAAAGCATCGAAGCCTATTATCAGGAAACGGGCCGCGCCGGACGCGACGGGCTGCCGTCCGAAGCCTTGCTGCTCTATGGCATCGACGATGTCGCCAAGCTAGGCTCCATGATCGAGAACGGCGAAGCCGATGCCCAGCGCAAGCAACTGGAACGCCGCAAGCTGGACTCCCTGATCGGCTATTGCTCAAGTCCGCGCTGCCGCAGACAGGTTTTGCTGGACTATTTCGGTGAAACGCTGGCCGAGCCCTGCGGCAATTGCGATCTGTGTCTGCACCCCGTGCCGACCTTCGACGGCACCGTGGCCGCGCAAAAAGCCCTGTCCTGCGTCTTTCGTACCGGCCAGCGGTTCGGCGCGGTCCACCTGACGGACGTGCTTGTCGGCGCGGACACTGAGCGCGTCAAGCAGTTCAACCATGACCAACTCCCCACCTATGGCATCGGCAAAGACTTCACCCGCGCCCAGTGGCGCGACATCTTCCGCCAGCTTGTCGTGCATGGCCTTCTGGTCACGGATATGGAAGGCCATGGCGGCCTGAGGCTGGGCCCCGACGCACGCTGTCGCCCCGTCCTGCGCGGCGAGCAAAAAGTCACCCTGCGCGAAGACGCCACCTTCGCCCTGAAGCAGGAAACCAAAAGAAATAGAGCCGCCGCCCCCGGTGGTCCCCACGGCAAACCGACCCTCGAGAAGGCCGACGACGAGAAGCTTTTCCAAACGCTCCGCGCCCTGCGCCTGACGATCGCCAAAACGCAAAACGTCCCGCCCTACGTCATCTTCCACGACACCACGCTAATCGCCCTCGCCAAAGCCCGCCCCCAAACCCTCGACACGATGGCTACCCTCCCCGGTCTAGGCACCGCCAAACTAACCCGCTACGGCCAAGCGTTTTTAGACGCCATCAAGGGGTATGGAAGGTAAGGCGCGCTGATTTTAGGCAATAGAGGCTTCGCCCTACCTTGCATTGAGGAATGGTTAATTTTTTTAAAGGGCTTAATGATCCCCAACATGGCTTGAAACTAAAAACTTCGGTCATTTTGTGGTAAGATATGGCCTATACGTTCATATACAAAAGATATTAGCATGTTGCATTTTGACAAAGCTTATTGGCATACCACCGGACGCGACGCGAACTGTTATATATACGCGATGAACGTCAGGTATAATCCCGTTTCTTTACATCTAATGGAACAATTTAAAAGGGCTGCAGCTGAGGTTTCCGCTGAACAAATGCCGGGATGCCTGACTGGAGCCATAGGGTTTAATGCAACACATGACTTCGTCAAGTACATGGGGATGGACGGATGTGTTTTTGTTAATCACACTGGATTAATAGTGCCCGCCGCACCTAACAACCATTACCTAGTCATCGCACTTAGAGGAGATAAAGACTCTCATTTCCTTCGGCAGGACAGCGACGGTCTCTGGTCTCATAAACATGGGAAAAGCGACATCTCTCAACTTGATGACGACAGCAAAATGATTACAAACCCCTTAACCTGCAATCTCATTCATACGATAGGAACGGAGAAAAAATATATTGGGTTCTTCGCTGTGCCTTTTTCCGGGTGGACAGAAGCTTACCCTAAATGGATGAGCCCTGAAGCACGTGAGAAATTAGCCAAGCGATTTGCTCCAAAATCTGTTCGTGCGTTAGGGTGAATTGTGAAGTGGTGAAGGATCGTCAAAATTTATCGAACCATTTTGAGGCCGAAAAAGCCCTTGATGTCATGGCCGATTGGGCACTCTCACTCAATAATCTTTCACAAGATCAAGCGTCTATGAGACAGCGCATTTTCTAAGGCGGATACCCGCCTTCTTCTTCAAACAAAAGTGTATGATTAAGATTTTAACGATTTAGAGACTGTTCAAAGAAGCAAAAGCAGCAGCACACAACAACAGTAGTATAGGCCAATCTATAACAAAGAGGCCAAAGATCAGAACAGTTTTTCGGAAGCGTATTTCGTGAAACCCGATTCTCCAAAGGCGCAAACACAACGGCAGGATAATTAAATTCGAGACTATTAACTGGAAAAAGAAGAGCAACCCATCTCCAGGACCCGGGGGACCACCGTCGGCAGGATTACGAAAAAAAGAATAATAGCTCGCAATACAGACCATTCCTAAAAGAGAAAAATACGTGACGCGGCAAATCTTACATGAAGGGGGCATTTTAAATCCCTTCAACGGATTTCTCCTCAGCATTCACTTCATCCGGATCAATTTCGACGATCTTGCCATCGCGCAAAACCACCAGTTTTGTTTTTGTTTGACGAGCCTTTTCGATGGCGGCGTGTGCAACGGCGGGAAAGCCCGTATCGATTTTTTGGATCGTTCCATCGGTTGATCGTTGTATCATGTTTCTTCTCCTCCAGAAAAATGAGTGATCTCGTCCCACAGTGAGCTATCAAAAACGCTCAAGCCATTCTCATTCTTTTCGGCAATTTTGCGAAAGTCTGACGGACTGGCCGTCGTGTTGTCATAAACCACCGCCTTATCGACAAGCGGCAAGAAAAGTTTCGTCAGATTGGTCAGCCCTGCGGCATAACGCCGCCGGATGGTTGATTCAGGGATATTATGCCCTCCTTGTAGCACACGGCTAACAACCTTCAGCAAAATCAAAGGTCTATCGCAGCTATGCTTCGTTAAGACCTATTCTGCTTTGAATACCGATTAGAAAACCAAATCGTTAAGATTTTAACGATTTGTCCTTAAGCAGCATGCGTTATCCTGTTTTTTATTGAGAGGCTATGACAGGGCCACTTTCTTTTGTAATACAGAGGTAAGGACATTATGAAGTTTTTGTAATTGATGCCTTGGGGTACTAGGCGCACATGTGAGTAGCTTATGAATAGGTGCCGGAACTATAGGAGGGCTATATTCGTTATGTCGGACATATTTTTTAAGCACGTTGCGAAGATTTATGCCTGTGGGATGAACATAAGGCGTTAACTTAAAAAACATTGTGTTGAGTTCAGGTTTTCTCGCTTCTTGTTTTACTGATTGAAAAAAGGCTGTCCATAAGGAGACAATATCTCGGACTTCTTGAACAGGATTCACAAGTGGAAGACCATACCCGCACACAGAAAACGCAGTGGCTGCCCTTCCCCAAATATCGTCATCTCTTTTTTTGAGGACGATATAATGCTTTGTTTTGTTGTCTTTTATAATTGCAATTTCGTGAATATCTCCTTCCATTCCTATAGGAGAGATCAGATGAATAATTAATGCGGGCGAAATAAGGGTTGCTGCTATTGAGTCAAAAATAACGGCTTTTCCAGTGTATCCTGCACATAACGTGAAGTTTTCAAACTCATTCAAAACACTTCTTTCAGAGTACGGATCATCATCCCCTAACACCCTAACAAAAGAATGAAGGAAAGACCTGTAATCATCAGTAATCGGAGCAATCGCATTGGACCCATTTATTTCGTCGAGAGCCTGGCAGCGAATTATGGCCTTCCCAAATTGCCCTTTTTGAAGAAGGGGCCAGCGATAAATGTTCTTCTTCGGCATTTATATCTCTATTGTTTTTTCAAAGTATGCACCGCATATAAACCACATGTAGGACAGATTTTGTCAATGGATGTTAATGGTTAATTCAATTTATAATGAACTCTTCCGGCGGAAGGCTGGTTCGAAAAAGCACGTACTTTGAGTGAATGGTGACCCCGATGGGACTCGAACCCATGGCCCTCTGATTAAAAGTCAAATGCTCTACCAGCTGAGCTACGAGGTCACACGAAGGAAGTCAACCTAAGAACCTGTGGCCCTCAGGTCAACAAGAAAGTGGGCGTTAACCACGCCAACGCGCCATAATCTCGTAAAAAGCTTAGGGTTCCCTTAAGAAGGGCGAAAAAAGAGCCTTAATCCCTGACTTCGGGGGATATTTTTTTGCGGCCTGACTCGGTGCTGAAGCGTTTTTCGAGGACCTTGACGATGCGCTCGCTGACAAACGTGCTGATGTCCCCGCCGAGGACCGCGATTTCCTTGACGAAGCGCGAGGAGATGAACTGGTGCCGGTCCGAAGCCATGAGAAAGACAGTTTCGACCTCGCGGCACATGCGATGGTTCATACCAGCCATCTGAAACTCGTATTCAAAATCCGAGACAGCGCGCAGGCCACGGATGATGACATCCGCGCCGATTTCCTGCGCATAATTGACCAAAAGATTATCGAACGACATGACCTCGATATGTGCGCCATTTTCAATCAGCGGCGCAACCTCGGCCTCCACCAGCTTCACGCGCATTTTCGTATCGAACAGCGGTCCTTTGCCCGCGTTCTTCGCCACGCCGATGACGAGCTTGTCCACCAGCTTTGACGCGCGGCAGATAATCTCGTAATGACCAAGGGTGATGGGATCGAAGGTGCCCGGATAAAGACCGACACGCAGTTTGCTTTTCATGAGCCGTGGCTTCCCTGCCGTAACTGATTCGCCGCAGAGTTTGCCGCTGTTTGGCCTCTTTTTCAAACAAAATAGGCTAAACGGCGGCACAATGAACTTACGTTGGTGTGGTTTTACACTTTTTTAGGCGTTGTCGGGCACTTCGGGAGCTTGTTCCACAGCTTCTGTGACCTCAATCTCGATACCTTCTTCGGCCCCATCCTCGGCGGTTTCGTCAACCTCCAGAGCGGCGACGGAGACGACTTTTTCGCCTTCGCCAACGCGGAAGAGAATGACGCCGGAGGAGGAGCGGCCCGTAATGCGCACATCGTGGATCGGCATACGGATGATCTGGCCGCCATCGGTGACCATCATCACTTCCTGCTTTTCGGTGACGGGGAAGGTTGCGACGATGCTGCCGGTTTTATCCGCCAGTTTCATATTCACGATACCCAAACCGCCCCGATTGCTGATGCGGTACTCATAGGACGAAGACCGTTTGCCAAACCCCTTGTCAGAGATCGCCAGAAGGAACTCCTCCTTGGCGGCCAGCTCGGCAAAACGCTCGGGCGAGAGCGTGATCTCTGTCGTCGTCTCTTCCTCTTCATCGCTGCCTTGCTCGACAAGAACCTCTTCGCCAGCCGAAGCGCGTAGGGCCCGGCTCTGCTTGAGATAGGCGGCGCGTTCTTCCACCGTCGTTTCCACATGGGTCAGGATCGACATGGACATCACCGCATCGTCTTGCGCCAAAAGCCTGACGCCGCGCACGCCTGTTGACGCGCGGCTGGCAAACACGCGAACGTCGTCCACAGCAAAGCGGATCGCCTTGCCATTGCGGGTGGCAAGCAACACATCGTTGGCAGGTGTGCAGGCGCGCACCGCGATCAGACGATCTCCTTCGTCAAGCTTCATGGCGATGATGCCGTTGGAGCGCACGTTGGCGAAGTCCGAAAGCTTGTTGCGCCGAACTGTGCCCGCCGCCGTGGCGAACATCGCGTCAAGCTCGGTCCATGTGGCCTCGTCTTCCGGCAACGCCAGCGACGCGGTGATCGTCTCGCCCAGTTCCATCGGCAGCAAGTTGACCAGAGCCTTGCCCCGCGCTTGCGGCGTAGAAAGCGGCAGTTTATAGACCTTCAATTTATAGGCCTTGCCCATGGACGAGAAGAACAGCATTGGCGTGTGCGTGCTGGCGACAAAAATCTCGGTGACAAAATCCTCGTCCTTCGTGGACATGCCGGACTTGCCCTTGCCGCCACGCCGCTGGGCGCGATAGGCCGAAAGCGGCACGCGCTTGATATAGCCGGACATGCTGACCGTCACAACCATGTCTTCGCGCTGGATCAGGTCTTCGATGTCTTCCTCGAACTCCTGCGTTTCAATGCTCGTGCGGCGCGGATTGCCGAAGCGGTCGCGCACTTCCGTGATCTCGTCCTTCATGATCGTCAGCACGCGGCTGCGGTTCGCCAGAATATCGAGATAGTCGCTGATCTGGTCCACCACGGCACGCAGATCGTTGCCGATCTTGTCACGCTCCAGCCCGGTGAGGCGGTGCAGGCGCAGGTCAAGGATCGCCTTGGCCTGCGTTTCCGACATGCGATAGGTCTTGGTTTCGCTGAGCCCGTCTTCATCAACCAAAGCAATCAGCGGCGCGATATCTTCGGCAGGCCAGTTACGTTCCAGCAATTGTTGTTTGGCAATCGCGGGGTCGGCCGCCTTGCGGATCAGCGCGATCACTTCGTCGATATTGGCGACGGCAACGGCCAGACCAACCAAGATGTGGGCACGAGCCCGCGCCTGTCCCAGTTCAAACACGGTGCGGCGGGTGATGACTTCTTCGCGGAATTCAAGAAAGGCCTTGATCACGGCACGGAGCGTCATCTGCTCGGGCCGCCCCTTATACAGGGCCAGCATGTTCACGCCAAAGCTTGTTTGCAGCGGCGTATGCTTGAAAAGCTGGTTGAGCACGACATCGGGAACGGCGTCGCGCTTCAGCTCGATCACAATGCGCACGCCGTCGCGGTCGGATTCATCGCGCAGGTCGGAAATACCCTCAACCGTCTTGCTCTGAACCGTCTCGGCGATGATCTCGATCAGGCGTTTCTTGTTTTGCTGATAGGGAATCTCGGTGACGACAATCGCTTGCCTGTCTTTACGCACTTCCTCGATTGAGGTACGTGCGCGCATGATGATGCTGCCCCGCCCTGTGTGCGCCGCTGCGCGACATCCCGTATGGCCCAGAATCAGGCCACCTGTTGGAAAATCAGGCCCGGGGACGATCTCAAGCAATTCCTCAATCGTGATGTCGGGGTTGTCAATCGTCACGATACAGGCGTTGCACACCTCGACCAGATTGTGCGAGGGAATGTTCGTCGCCATACCGACCGCGATGCCGCCCGCGCCGTTGACCAGCAAGTTCGGGAACCGCGCCGGAAGCACCACAGGCTCGACAGTGATTTCGTCATAGTTCGGCTGGAAATTGACGGTGTCCTTGTCAATATCCTCAAGCAGCGTTTCAGCCGACTTGGCCAGACGCGCTTCAGTATAACGCATGGCCGCCGGAGGATCACCATCCATGGAGCCAAAGTTCCCCTGCCCGTCCACGAGCGGCAGGCGCATCGAGAAATCCTGCGCCATACGGACCATGGCATCGTAAATCGCGCTGTCGCCATGAGGGTGATATTTACCCATGACATCACCGACGATACGCGCTGATTTCTTATAGGGCTTGGAACTGTCATAGCCGCCCTCTTTCATCGCATAGAGAATGCGACGATGCACAGGCTTCAACCCGTCCCGAACATCGGGCAACGCGCGCGAGACGATCACGCTCATGGCGTAATCGAGATAGGAGCGGCGCATTTCCTCTTCAATCGTAACGGGAAGAATGTCGGACGGCAAAGAATTCTGGTCTTGGGACTCGGTCAAGGCACACCTTGGAAAAACTGTTGAATAATAAAGAATCAGCGACTTTTGAGCCGCTGACTAACTTAGCACCAGGCAACATAAAGACCAAACAAAAACGACAGCCAAAAATCATTTTGTTCAAGGGGTTAGATAGTGTAAACGTTTTAGTAGCACTCTTCTGCTACGCCCTGAAGGAGACACCACTTGCACTTGTAAAAGGGATGGGCTCTTTCAAGAAATTGCGTCATCCCCGCGAAAGCGGGGGTCCATGTTTGTCATAGGGGATTCCTTCAGCATGTAGATTCCCGCTTTCGCGGGAATGACTCACTTTAGTCGATGGCCCAGCTCTTTGAGTGCAATAGGTATACTCTATTTTTTGGAGAAGAAATATGACCGCCCAGACCGCCCGTTTTCACGCCCCCACCCGCTTTGCCCAGATCAGCCTTTTGACCCTTTGCCTGATCGGCGCGGGTGCTTGCAGCAACATGAGCGACACCCAGCAACGCGTGCTGTCCGGCGGCGCGATCGGTGCGACGGCGGGCGTGGTCGGCACAGCCATGACAGGTGGCTGCCTTGCCTGTGGCGCGGCCATCGGTGGCGCAGTCGGCGCAGGCGCAGGCTATGCCTATGACTATCTCGACAAAAAGGGCTACTAACCTCTACTTCTGCAAATAGTTCCTGAAGCTCCCCACGCGGCCAACAAGGGCGGAGAGGAGGGCTAGGCTGCTCGCTACCAGAACGATAGCGGGTCCGGCGGGCACACCTGCATGATAGGACAGCAAAAGCCCCACATAGCTGCATAAAGCGGCCAAGACGACAGACAGGGGCACAATCCGGTCGATATTGCTGGCCCAGAACCGTGCGGCCAGCGCGGGCAGGATCATCAAGCCCAAAGCCATCAACGTGCCCATCGTCTGGAACGAGGCCACCAGATTGAGCATGAGCAGCATAAAGAAAGCAGGATGGGTTAGCCCCGTGAGCGGATGCCCCGCCGCGACGACAGCGAGATAATCGGCATCAAACCCCTCAACCACCAAGCGGCGATAGAGAACGGCAAGACCCACCAGCGTGGCGCATGTCACGCCCGCGACCAGAGCCAAACTGGCCTCGTCGATCGCCAGAATATCACCGAACAACAGGTGAAGCAGGTTCATCCCGCTGCCCTTCACAGAAACCAGTGTCACGCCGATGGCCAACGCGAAAAGATAGAGGATCGAAAACGCAGCATCTTCTTCGATTTGCGTCGTGCGCGTTAAAAACACGGCCATTCCCGCCACGACCAAAGCCGCAACGAGCCCGCCCAGCGTCATCGCCCACAGGGACAAGCCTGCGATCAGCACCGCCGCCGCAACACCGGGTAAAAGCGCATGGGCCAGCGCATCACCGACCAATGTCATGCGCCGCAGCGACATGAAAACGCCCATCGGCGCGCTGGCCAAAACAATCATCAACGCGGCCGCCAAGGCGCGTTTCATGAACACATAATCTGCAAACGGCGCAACCAGAAAATCATACGGCGTCATGAGGCCCTCCGTGCGTTTGGGATTCTGTGGGCGACAAAAGCTCGGCCATATCCAGATCGAAAGATAAAAGCTTTTGTTCAAACAGCGTATGCGTGTGCCCGCGCCCCATGCACTTGCCCGCCAAGACAAACGATTCAGGAAAATACTTGTGGATCAGCATCAGATCATGCAGCACGCAAATGATCGTCCGCCCCTGCCCGTGCCAACGCAGCAAAAGCTGCATTAGCCGCGCGGTCGTTTCGGCATCCACGGCGGCGAACGGCTCATCAAGCAACAAAACCTGAGGATCCTGCACCAGAAGCCGCGCGAAAAGAAGACGCTGGAACTGCCCACCCGACAACGCGCCGATCTGCCTGTCTTCAAACCCCTCAAGCCCAACTTCGCGCAGCGCAGCGGCAACTTTGGCTTTGTGCGTAGGCCCCATCCGCCCAAAGCTTCCCAGCTCTGGCCACAATCCGGCGGCGGCGACTTGCCCGACATTCACGGGATAGTGCCGCTTCATCGCGCTGGTCTGCGTCAGATAGCCGATGCGCCCCTTGATTGATGGATCAAGCCGGACAAAGCCCCGCTGTGGTTTAATCACGCCCGCAATGGCTTTCAGCAGCGTGCTTTTGCCCGCGCCGTTTGGCCCCGCAATCGCCGTGAGCGATCCCGCCGTAAAACTGCCCGACACATCATGCAACGCCTTATGGCGGCCATAGGCGAAGCAAACAGAATCAAGAAGGATAAGTGGTTGTGCCATCGCTTCCTCACAAAGCCCAAAAGGCAAGGGCAAGCACCACACAACAAAGAGCCAAGGCGATGCCAAGCCGCTGATAAAGACTCATTGTGAACATGCGCCGCTTCCCTTTTTCGTGTTTTTCTTGGCACAGGCACCGCGCACGCAACCGTGACAAAGGCCGGAAATCTCCAGCATGCTGTGGTTGATTTCCGCCAGCAATCCGCCGCTCTTCCGGCCAAGGCTTTTCGCCAAAGAAGGCGCGCACAGCTCCTCAACCGCGCCGCACTGGCTGCAAATCGCAAAGGCGTGAATCCCGTCAGGCCCTTTGCCATGCGTGTGGCGACACGCCACAAAAGCCCCCAGCGACTCGACGCGATGCACCAGTCCCGCGCCCTGTAATTTCTCCAAAGCCCGATACACAATCGGCGGCGAGCGCACACCTTGTGTGCGCAGCGCGTCCAGCACCGCATAGGCCGAGAGTGGCTTTTTCGCCTTCCGCAGGGCCGAAAGCACCTTTTCTTGTTGCGTCGTGAGTTCCATGTCGTGCCTTTTAATCTTCAATATAAAAAACCATATGGGATGCCAGCCTTCGCTGGCATGACACCTTTTGGGGATAGTGCGGGATAAAACGCTGTTAGTTTTTGTGCGGTAGATTTGAAAAAACTTGTCATGCCAGCGAAGGCTGGCATCCCATTTCCTGTTTCTTGCCTCTCCCCCTCTTGCTTCCCATCTTGTTACGTTATAACATAACAGCTTCACGCCCGCCCAACAAGGCCTAAAGGATTCCCAAATGCGCCGCTTCCTGCTTCTTCTCTCTCTCGTTTGTTGCGTAACACTGCCGCAGGCACAGGCCAAGGAGGCACCGACCTTCGAGCCCGCCCGCGTCGTTGCCAGCTTTCCCATTCTGGCCGATATGATCCGCGAAATCGGCGGCGAGCACGTGGTCGTCGAAACGCTTGTTGCCGAAGGGCAAGATGCGCACAGCTTCCAGCCGACACCTGATGATGCCAAAAAACTGGCGGGTGCGCAGATCATCGCAATCAATGGCTTGAAGTTCGAGCTATGGATGGGCCGCCTGATCAAAGCGTCTGGCAGCAAGGCCAAATTGCTTGTGGCGACGGCGGGCCTTAAGCCGCGCGTCTTGATGGAAGACGAGCATAACGACGAAGCGGCGCAAGGCCACCACCACCATGACCATGAAAAAGGCGAGATCACGCCCGATCCCCACGCGTGGCAGGACCTTGGCAATGCGCCGATATACATCAAAAACATCACGGCCGCGTTGATCGAAGCCAAACCAGCCTATGCCGACTTTTACAAGCAACGGGCGCGGAACTTTCTAAACGAATGCGCCAAGCTGGATGCGCAGATTAAAGAAGACTTCGCCGCGATTCCTCAGGAACGGCGCAAGGTCATCACCAGCCACGATGCGTTCGGTTATTACGGCGCGGCCTATGGCGTAACCTTTCTTGCGCCCGTCGGGATCAGCACCGAAGAAGAGCCCTCCGCCGCCAGCCTTTCCAAACTGATTGAACAAGTCAAAGCCGAGAAGGTTCGCGCCCTGTTTGTCGAGTCCATGGCGTCGCCACGTCTGATGCAGCAAATTGCCGAGGAAACCGGAGCCAAAATCGGCGGCACGCTTTACGCCGACACGCTGACCGCCGCCGATAACGAAGCGGCGACCTATCTCGACCTTATGCGCCTGAACAGCTCACGCCTGCTGGCCGCCATGAAGGATTAGGTCTCGGAGAAAAGCCCCCCGAGTCATCCCCGCGAAAGCGGGGATCCATAACTCGGCAACACGCATTAACTAGAAATCTAGATTCCCGCTTTCGCGGGAATGACGCAGGTTTTTTCTTGGTCGCCATGAAGGATTAGGGCTGGCAAACCTCACGGAACCCTAACTCGCCTTTCAGCAAAGGATAGCGCCGCGCGATGTCGCCGCGCATCACCGCCGCCGTTTCGGCATACCGTTCTTCAGGCTCCTTCAACGCACGAAGAGCCTGCGCAAGCGGAAGGCTTTCAAGTTGCTCGGCATAATCATACCAGTCCTGATAACGCGGCGTTGTTTCAAGCAACCGCTTAAAGACGGCAGAAGAAGCATCAATAAATTCACTTGTTATAATCTCTGGCTTGTTCGCGGCCTCCCATGCGTCGACCTCTTTTTGATGCTCTGGATGCGCGTCAGGCAAAAACTGACGGAACCGCAACATATGATACATATCGCGAATGCAATACTGGACGCGATCTAATTGGCTTGTGCCCGATCCATCGGGAACGGCGTTTTCAAGAGCGTCCAGCTTATTCATCGCATCCTGCGGCGACGATGCCTGCATTTCAAAACATTCCAGAGCAAAATCAAAATGCCCATGGTTCGCGTACATAAAGTAATCAGGAAGGCCGAGGGCCTTGATGCCTGACTCATTCGCCCACCACGGACGGAAATTTGTATCAAACGGATCATGGGTACAAAATTGTGACCCAAGGCACATAAAAAGGGTGCAATCCCCTTCGCTGTCTTCAATGAAAAAAAGCCGATGATCTCCTGGCGTCTCCTCCGTTTCAAGGATCAGTTTATTGGCCCGCAAGGCAACGTCGTTGAGCGAAAAGACGGTGGGAGTGTTTTGGGAAGCTTCTGTCATAACGTCTTCTTTCAAAATAGGGGCTTGGTTGTAGGCGAGTGTATCAAACCATTATCGAAAGACAACGACTTTGGCGCGGGTGAAGCACCAGAGACTCTTGTGGCGCAGGACACGAGCCGCTTTGGTCTGTTAACCTTATTTTCCCTCTTAAAAAGCGTTTTGGGGCTTGAAATCGCCCCATCGGCAAAAAGTCCTAGGATCGGGGCTGGAAATACCGATTCCGGGGCCCTGAAGGCCCCTAGGACGCGCGAAACGAAGGACCCCGCTACACCCCTACCTGACAGGAATAAAAACCTCTCTACGAGCCTTAAAACGCATCCTGGGACTATTTCACGTTTTGTTCTCGTTTTAGGGTTAACGCCAAAACAAGTCCTTCAGCTATACGACCGCTATAGTTGCATTAGTTTCAGGAAAATATGTTACACTGGCCATGCCTTAACTACATGGCGACGAACAAAAATTAGACCACCTATTTTACCATACTCATTTCGATGATAGGATATTTCACATGGGCAAACCTGTTTCTATCCCGTCCACAGAAGGCATTCGTTCGGACTGGGAATCAGCTCGGAGCAGTATTTTTGTGATTGCGGCATCCACGGCAGTGAGCACCGTCAACGCTGTTTTGGGCGTTCAACGACTCTTAGCAGGCGATCCCAACCACCCATTTTGGTTGCCCTTTGTTGGGGCATTATGTGGCGTAGCCTTGATAGGGCATTGTGTTTCTACACACCGTCGTCTCTTTTATCCCGAATCGCTTACACCTAAGCCGTAACTAAGCCGCGATCATCCCCGTCAAATCGCTCACGATTTGTTGGACGAGGGTTTGGTCGTCGCCTTCGGCCATCACGCGCACAAGGGCTTCGGTGCCCGACTTGCGGACGAGGACGCGGCCAGAGCCGTTGAGTTTGTCTTCAGCGGTTTTGATGGCGGCTTGGAAGGCCGGATCGTTCATCACGTCGCGGCTGACGCGCACGCTTTTCAGAAGTTGGGGCACGGGCTCGAAGACGCGGCAGACTTGGCTGGCTGGGGCACGGCGGTCACAGATCACAGCCAGAACTTGCAGCGCGGTCAAAAGGCCGTCGCCGGTGGTGCTGTAGTCGCTGAGCACCATATGGCCCGATTGCTCGCCGCCAAGGTTGCAGCCGCTCGCGCGCATTTCTTCCACGACATAACGATCGCCCACAGCCGTGCGGGCCATGCCGATGCCATTCGCCTTCAAAAAACGCTCTAAACCCAGATTGGACATGACGGTCGTGACCAGCTTGCCGCCCTTCAATTGACCGCTTTTCTGCCACGCCAGCGCGATCAGCCCCATCAGTTGGTCGCCATCAATCACTTGGCCTTTTTCATCCACCATAATGAGGCGATCCGCGTCGCCATCCAGCGCGATGCCGACATCCGCGCCATGCAAAAGCACCGTCTCGCGCAGCAAATTGGTATGCGTCGCGCCACAACGATCATTGATGTTGCGTCCATCGGGATGCACATCGATGGCAATCACTTCCGCGCCCAGTTCCCACAGCACCGTCGGCGCAACCTTGTACGCCGCGCCATTGGCGCAATCGACAATGATCTTCAGCCCGTCAAGACGCAGGCCATTGGGAAACGTGCCCTTCACAAACTCCACATAGCGGCCCGCCGCATCTTCAAGCCGCGAGGCCTTGCCCAGCTTACCCGAAGGCGCGAGGTCCTGATCTTCGTCTTCCATCAACTTCTCGATCTGGCTTTCCAGCTCGTCCGACAGTTTCTGGCCATCCGGCCCGAACAGCTTGATGCCGTTATCTTCATAAGGATTGTGCGAGGCCGAAATCATCACCCCCAAATCGGCCCGCAAGCTTTTGGTCAGCATGGCGACGGCAGGCGTCGGAATGGGGCTGAGCAAAATCACATCCATGCCCTGCGCAATAAAACCGGCGGTGAGCGCGGGCTCCAGCAAATAACCCGACAGGCGCGTGTCCTTGCCGATCACAACACGATGCGTATGCTCGCCGCGACGGAAAAGCCGCGCCGCTGCCATGGCCACACGCAAAGCGGTAGTGGCCGTCATCGGTTCCTGATTGGCGCGGCCCCGAATCCCGTCCGTGCCGAAAAATTTGCGTTTCATACGATAATCCCCGTTCCTTCAGAGGTCGCCGTCGGCACCGAGCCGCGACGGCTACCCGTCGGCTTGTCGCTCGATGGAGGCTTGGAAACCACGTCACGGCGATCGATTGTTTCGCCGCGCAACAGCGCGTCCACCTCATCGCCCGACAGTGTTTCATATTCCAAAAGTGCTTCGGCGATTTTTTTCAAATCCGCGCTGTAGGACGTTAGAATCTCCCGCGCCTTGGCTTCGCCGCCTTCGATCAGGCCCCGCACTTCATCATCGATCATCTTAGCCGTTTCTTCCGACATATTTTGTGTTTGCGCGACGGAATGCCCCAAGAAGACTTCTTGCTCGTTCGCGTTATAGCGCACGCGGCCCAGCTTGTCGGACATGCCGAACTCGGTCACCATACGACGCGCCAGGTTGGTCGCTTGGGAAATATCACTGCTTGCGCCCGTCGTGATGTTCTCCTTGCCGAAGGTCAGCTCTTCCGCCATACGCCCGCCAAACAGCATAGCCAAACGTGAGGTCAGCTCGATATAGGTCTGGCTGTACTTGTCGCGCTCTGGCAGGTTCATGGTCACGCCGAGGGCGCGGCCTCGCGGAATGATGGTCACTTTGTGCAGCGGGTCGCTTTGCGGCGTGTGAATCCCGACCAGCGCATGGCCAGCCTCGTGATAGGCCGTCAGCTCGCGCTCCTTATCCGTCATGACCATGGAACGACGCTCTGCGCCCATCATCACCTTGTCCTTGGCTGATTCAAAATCCTCCATCTCGACGCTGCCCTTGTTCCGCCGCGCCGCCATCAAGGCCGCTTCGTTGACAAGGTTCGCCAAATCCGCCCCCGAGAAACCCGGAGTCCCCCGCGCGATCGTCCGCGCATCGACATTGGCCGCCAGCGGGACTTTACGCATATGCACCTTCAAGATACGCTCGCGTCCCATGATGTCGGGGTTGGGCACCACGACCTGACGGTCAAAGCGGCCCGGACGCAGCAAAGCAGGGTCCAGCACATCGGGGCGGTTGGTCGCGGCGATCAGGATCACGCCCTCATTCGCTTCAAATCCGTCCATCTCCACCAGCAATTGGTTGAGCGTTTGTTCGCGCTCATCATTGCCGCCGCCAAGGCCTGCGCCGCGATGACGGCCTACGGCGTCAATCTCGTCGATAAAGATGATGCAGGGCGCGTTCTTCTTGCCTTGCTCAAACATATCGCGAACGCGGCTGGCCCCGACGCCAACAAACATCTCGACAAAGTCGGAACCGGAGATCGTGAAGAACGGCACATCGGCCTCGCCCGCTACCGCCCGCGCGATCAGGGTTTTACCCGTTCCCGGCGGGCCGACCAGCAAAACGCCCTTGGGGATTTTGCCGCCTAGCTTCTGGAACTTCTGCGGATCGCGCAGGAACTCGACGACTTCTTCCAGCTCCTGCTTCGCTTCCTCGACGCCCGCCACATCCTCGAACATGACCTTGCCCGTTTTCTCGGTCAGAAGACGCGCCTTGCTGCGGCCAAAGCTCATGGCCCCGCGCCCGCCGCCCGCGTTCATCTGGCGCATATAAAAAACATAGACCGCGATCATCAGCAGCATCGGCCAAGAGGAAATCAAAACGCTCCAGAAAGTCACCTCGTCATTCGTGGCCGGAACGGCCTCTACCTTCACATTGTGGGTAATAAGGCGGTCAACAATAGTCGTGTTTTCGGGAAGATAGGTCACAAACCCCGCCCCGCCATCGGCCATATGACCATAAATCAGGTTGCCCTTCATCCGCACGTCAGAGACATGCCCTTCGTCCACCCGCGCCAGAAAATCGCTGAACGGCATCATGGCCTGCTTGGCGGGATTGGCCTCCTCGACGAGACTGGCCAGCGCATAAAGCATCAGGCCGATGCCAACAATCAAAAGGATATTCTTCGTGGTGATATTCAACGTCCTGACCTTTCGGCAAAGGAAGGGAGTGCGAGGCCTTGGAGGGACCCGCACGACTGGGCTCACGCTATGACCCGATAAGATTTTTCCGTATCGTCATTGCGAGGAGGCCTTGGCCGACGAAGCAATCCAGCCCTGCTGTCTGAAAGCTGGGGACTGGATCGCCACGTCGCTACGCTCCTCGCGATGACGACTGAGATACACGCCCTCAATCCGGGTCATTCCATCAGGCCATCACCCTAAGATATAGGAAATCCTGCCCCCTTTGCAACCTTACTCAGGCGGATTTCTCGCCCAGAGCCTCCTGATAAAAAGCGGTTACAACAGACTGGTTTTCCTCAAAGAAGTCGGGGAGAACCTTAAGCTCGTCTCCAGCCCACAAGGCAGGCAGCGCGGCCCGCGCCCGTCCCCACGGCACCCGCTTGCGCAAAGAGGGGGCCAAACGGTCCAGAAGCTCATGCGGCTGACGGCCCAAAGCGCGGACTTCCAGCCCAGTCTCATCGCCCTCGTAACGAACCTGCCACCGCCCATCCCACAGGACGCTTTGCCCCGCTGCGATGGGCAGCACGTCGGTCGCATCGGCAGCCTCGCGGATGAAAAGGGCCTTGGCGCACAGCTCGCCCTTCACAATCAGGCAACCGGCCAGCGTCCGCGCGCCCTCCTCATCCTGATCGGCCAGCCAGTCCATAAGCGGCAGCAGTTGGCGGCGACGAGGGGCGTAATCTTCGCTCCGGTTGATAGCTTCCAGCAGCCTTGTCACCGCCCGCAGCCCCACGGCCCGAGGCACCCCGCGCAGGGCCACCAGATCAAGCCGGACCATCCCGCCATCCAGCCGCGTCACACTCTCGCGCAGCAGGGCCGAGGCATAGTGGTCAAGGGCCTCCTTGGCCTCCCGCGCGCGCGCCCCAAGGTCAAGGAGCCGCTCAACCGTAAAGCCTTCTTCTTCAAGCAAGGGCCCCAGACGTCGCAGGCGGCCCCGCGCATATTTGTCCTTTTCGTTGCTGGGGTCCGTGACAAAGGCGATCCCCGCCGCCGCGCAGGTCGCCTCAAGCCGCGCCTTGGGCACCTCCAGCAAAGGCCGCCACAAGGTTACATCTCCCATAGAGGTAGCGAGAGCCATCCCCGCCAGCCCGTCTATCCCGCTGCCCTTGGCAAAGCGCATCAGAATGGTTTCGGCCTGATCGCCTGCATGGTGAGCTAAAAACAGATGGCGAATGCCTGCTTCGCGGCAAGCCTGTAGCAACAGGGCATACCGCGCGTCTCGTGCCCGCACATGAATGCGGCTGTCCACAGCCCCATGCACCCACGGCAAGATCCGTGCCTCAATCCCCATGGCCGCTAGCCGCGCCGCCACCGCTGCCGCCTCAGCCGCCGATTCATCACGTAGTCCATGCTCAACGATGAGGCCGAGGAGCCTGCCGTCCGCCCCCTCGCCCCCATACCGCTTCAAACAAAAAGCCAAAGCCATACTGTCCGGACCGCCAGAGACAGCCACCGCCACCCGCTCGCCCACCGGCACAGCGAGACGACGCATCAACTGCGCAAAATCATCTTGTGTAATTCCATCCTCACCCATGGGCCAAACCAAACAATAAGACATAAGCGGGAACAATGACTAACGACAAAAGAGTTGAGCCCGCAACAGCTGTAGCCGCCTCGTCTGGGTGCACATCCAACAACGCTGCCAAAGCAGCTGTATTCGCAGCCATGGGCAAGAAGCTGAAAAGGAGCAGGATGGGTTCGTATTGGGACGGAACAGCAAAGGGCGTTAAACGAAGCCCAGCCAAAACCGTGAGGGTAGATACCGGCCAAAGGATGAACTTGATGCCATAAAAAACACTAAGCAATTTAACATTCAAGACCAGCTTTTTATTTTGAGCAAGCCCAAGTCCGATAATCAAAGCCCCAAGAACAACATACGCCCCCAAGAAATCCCGTGGCGTGTTCTCCCATACTTTAGGCAGAACAGCACCCAACTTGTTTAGAACCAAGCCGCAAATGAGGGCGTAAACGAGGGGTAAGCGCAAAAGACTTTTAACCGCATCACGCGCCGTGTATCGCCCTCGCGCAACCCAGTAGTACCCAAGTGTCGATTCGTAAATTTGCCCTCCTACCATCGCCAGTATGTACACGGGCATAAAATTATCGGGGAACAAAATTGCAGCAATCGGTATCCCCAAATAACCTATATTCGCGGAACCACTTCCTTGTGCCAACAAGGGGGCGTAGTCCGTCCCCACCTTGCGCGCCAAGAAATTCGTTGTCGAGCTGATGACGACACACAAAAAACCATAAGTGCACGGCAACATGAACAAGTCTGGTGTAAAATCCAGCTTCATCATATTAACAAGAACAATAACAGGCACAATGAAATATATTTGAATCTGTGCAAGTGACTTGCTCATATTGCCAAACGCTCGAGCAAGGCCATAACCAGCCCCCATCGTTGCGTATAGGGGAAAGAGTTTCGAAAGCATCACAAAGAACAATGACATCAACACAACCCCAATAACAAAAAAACCTTTCCCCGTTTTATCAGGGAAAGGTTTTGGATGAAAGGACGAACAGGCCTTTGTTATTGAGGAAATATGCCAATGATGCCGAATCGACGCGACATGCCCGTGATGCCAGCTTGGCTCATACAGCCTTCCAGTTTGGTCTCTATCGCATCCGAAGTGGCATTGGCTTTTCCAGCCCCTTTATTATAGGTCGTCTCCGACAACTGATATGAATAAAAAACCTGCTCGTCGGGCCTCGAAGCAGGCCCAACGGCGATGGCCATCGTCGGGAGGCCGCCTGTCATCTCGACGTACATGCCCGTCTGTTGTTGGGCGCAAGTCTCAACGCTTTGCCTGACAACCTCCGGCATAGGCACGGTGAGACCCTCACAGGTTTCAATGTCGGCAAAGGTCTGACGCTGCTTGTCGCTTAAAGCACCCCCCTTAAGCACCGACTTGGGCTGGGCGTTGAGGCAAGCGTTGTGAATAGAAACTTCACCCGAAGGCAAGAAAAAGGTCTCTTCACTACTGCAGAGATTATCTCCGCTCTGTCCAGACAAAGACGACAAAGCAAATTGTGCAAATTGATAAGCATCACCACCATCACGCATAGAAACCTTGCGCAAAAAATCAGGCTGCTTTTCGACAAGGCACTTGCGCTTTTGTTGAGTCAGTTTGGTTTGGGCAGCCTTAAAAACATCGGCTGGCGTTGGTTCACTTTTAAACGTAGGAATCAACGAAACCGCGACAAACGCACCAAGCAAACCTGCTCCAAAACGAACGGTATCTTTGAGTGTCCATATCGATGAGTCGGCACAAGGCATGTTAAAATCCTCTTTTCAAGTTTATCTTCAAAGCAATATCGCTCTCGATTCCATACAACAAAGACCGCCTTTCAAACAAGCCGTTTATTGCTTTTCCCAAACAAAAACCCCTCTTCTGAAACCAAAAGAGGGGTTTTTGAAAACGGCTCCTTGCCTAAGCTTACGAAGCCTTGGCGGCCTTTTCAGGCTTGTTATAGGTTGTCTTTTCCGCGATGCGGGCAGATTTGCCGCGACGCGAGCGCAGATAGTAAAGCTTGGCGCGGCGGACATCACCACGACGGATCAGCGTGATCGATTCGAGGTTCGGGCTGTAAAGCGGGAACACGCGCTCCACCCCTTCGCCATAGCTAATCTTGCGAACGGTAAAGGACGAGTTGATACCGGCATTCTTACGAGCGATGCAGACGCCTTCATAGGCCTGAATACGCGAACGCGTGCCTTCAACAACTTTCACATTGACGCGGACCGTATCACCGGGTCCAAAGTCGGGGATCGAAGCGGCTAGCTTTTCAAGCTGCTGCTGTTCAAATTTCTGTAACAAGTTCATCTTTTTTCTCCTTGAGGGTTGTCCCTATACATGGTCTTTGCGCAAAGCTCAATGGTTTCGATGGCCTTTTAACGCTTTTTTTCATCTTTTTTGCTTTGAAGCCAGTTTTCCCATAAATCGGGGCGGCGCAAACGGGTGATTTCCTGCGCTTTTTCCTGTCGCCACGCATTAACCTTTTCATGATGACCGGAAAGCAGGACCTCTGGCACCGCCCGCCCCTCCCACACAGGGGGGCGCGTATAATGGGGGTATTCCAAAAGGCCGCCGGTAAAGCTTTCCTCGACCACTGTTTCGGCATTGCCCATGACGCTGGGAATAAGCCGGACACAGGCCTCCAGAAGGGCCAGAGAGGCCACTTCCCCGCCCGCCAGCACAAAGTCACCCAGCGAGACTTCCTCTAGCTCCTCGGCCTCCAGAACGCGCTGATCGAGGCCTTCATAACGCCCGCACAAAAGCAAAAGCGAGGGGGCCGCAACGAGCTCCTCAACCAGTTCTTGGTTAAGGACACGGCCTCGCGGCGAAAGGTAAACGCGCCGCGCTGCTCGCCCGAACTTTTCTTCCATCCCCCGAAGTGCCGCCGCCACGACGTCGGGCTTCATCACCATGCCCGCCCCACCGCCATAAGGCGTGTCGTCCACCGTTTTGTGCCGATCGGTCGCAAAGTCGCGGATATTCGCCACATCCAGCCGCCACAGCCCATCCTCAAGCGCCCGCCCCGCAAGGCTCCCGCCCAAAGGGCCGGGAAACATTTCGGGAAACAACGTCAGGACTTGGGCGTACCAAGGGGGGGCATTCGGGGGTCGGCATTCGGGGGTCGGGGGAAGAAGAGGATCATTCATCTTTTTTTTCTTCCTTCAACCAGCCATCGGGGATGAT
>JAQUHK010000082.1 GCA_028683655.1 Alphaproteobacteria bacterium | reverse complement strand
GGTATAGCGTATTACCTTTTGAAATTCCTCCATAAAAGGACAATCCCTACACCAACAACCGACAACGACGCTGTAAGTATAGCCCAAATTATCGCATTTGAGTACCAGGGCAACGCCACCTTCGGTTCGATTGTAGTCACCCTTTCGTTACCCGCTTTATCCACAGCTCGGATGACTACATAACTTTTCAGTTCTTGGTCCGCTAAGACATACGGACTCTCTGCTGTTTTCCAAGCCACCTGATTTATCAATGCCTGATAGCGCGTCTCCTTAATTTCAAATTTGTCTATTCCCGAGTCCTTGTCTTTAGTCGAAAAAACCAACAGTATCTTACCCCCATACAAATCCGGATCGCTGATCAATTTGAATTCGAAAGGCTCAGGCTGCTTTCTGTCGTTCAACGGAGCGACCGGCATCGCCGGAGCAGCCAAACTGAACTCGACGTTCGCATTCCGCGCTCTAGCCGCAGCCGCCGTGCCCAAACCATCGTTGATCAAAGCACTTAAACCATGCAATTTAAGTTCCGCTCTGCCCTCTACCTTCGGTAAAAATACCACGCTGAACAAGAATCCACGCTCCCCGTTATAACCGCCGGGCGTTATCCCTGAGTATTTGATTCTCCCCCCATCTGCCTTAGGTTTCTCGATCCAAAAATTAGCCACTGTATTGCCCTCGCGAATTTCCTTGACCTCCATTTTGTCTGCCGGAAATTCCAGCACGCCCTCAAAAGCGTTTATATCCATACCCTCTGAGTTCAGATATACCGCAGCTTCGAAAGGTTGACCCAACATCAATACCGACGCCTTGGTATCCACTAAAAACTCCGCTGCACTGACCCAGCGAGGCAGTAACGTAAAACCCAAAACCAACAGATAGATATATTTATGGCGCATATTATCCGGTCCAATAAAAAGCCATGATACTGAAATCGATTAAGTCGGTCCTCTTATCACCATTAAAATCCATGCGCGCCGGAACATTAGGGCGTTTATACCAATAAGCTGCGATTGAAAAATCAACCAAGTTCACTCGTCCATCACAATTCAAATCAACCTTCATGCAAACCTCGCCCGTGTAAGCTGGAAGCTGCGTTTTTTGGGACACAACCGTAAAAGCCACGCTCTTGCTGTAGGTACTCTGCTCAGAATTCAAGATTGCCTTAGACTTCGTAAAATGCTCTCCCAGCTCCAAAGGCGCCGTGTTGAAATTGTAGAGATAAATACCATTCGCATCCGCCTGGGCATTCCCCGTAAACTCAGCCTCCGAATGAACCGTGAACTCAATTAAAGAATGCGGCGAGGTTTGGCCGAAAATCGCAACATTCTCCCCCTGCTTGACCGACTCTCGATCTACCGCGATGGTCGGCGCGATATATATGCCGCTGACTTCAGTCGTTACGTTCGCCGTAACCACCACCGGAAAAGTCAAAAGCGAGGATCTAATCCCCTTGTAGTCCTCAGAATAAAGGCTGAACATGTAATTTCCGCCCGTAACTCCGGCGACTTTAAGTCTAAATTCCGCATTGGCATTCGCTTTGACCATTCCAGCCACCTGAGCATCCTTCAGTAAAGTCACCAAACTCGAAGGATATGCTCTTCCGATAAAAACCACCTCTGTAATCGGGGTCGAAGCTGGCGGACCACCTCCACCTCCACCTCCACCTCCAGATGGTGGCGTTGGTGGTTCCGGCGGCGTTGGTGGTTCCGGCGGGGGCGGTTCATCCGGTGTGGTGATGATTGTAATCCTGAACTGGGAAGCTGGCGCTGCCGACACCGGCGCGACATTTCCAAACAAAAAGCCGACGACCAAGGTCAAGCTTATTACTTTCAAAAAAATCCTCCATTCGGCGGCTGCCATTACTTGTATATTAACTCGCTACAGCTGATATTGTCATGTTGATAGTATAAGTCTAAGCCGGTGCGGCCGCTGGGACTTCCTGAGTCACACCAATTCCCGCCAAATCCCAATAACAATTAGTCTGCGCCTAAGCCGAAGCCTTCAAAATAGTGATACTGCTGGTCGTCCCTTGCAGAAACCAATCCGCGTTACCCTTGGTGAGGCCGGTCGATGCGCAACCGCCCTGCGGCGTTATCGTCAAAAGCTGAGGATTGATCTGCAGCCGCCCGCCCAAGCTATCCGCATCAACCCCAGTATCAGTCGGACCACTGTCGTTATAGTCGTAATCCGAGCTAGCCCCATCCCATAATCCCACATCTCCCAAGCTAGCCGCGATAGACAATGTCCAAATAGCTCCAGCCGTCGGATTATTCACCCTTAACTTCTGGGTTTCCGTGCCAAAAGTACCAGCAATAGATTGCCAAGCGAAACTTACGCTCGCCGGAGACATCGACATGCTCGGGCTAGAAACAGAAGCTCCTGCTCCATCCACGATATCCGCACCTAAACTTCCACTGGACATCGTTACTTCAGCTGGCGTCGAACTCGCCCCGAATCCAGTATTGTTTCCCGCTCTTACCACATACATGTAAGTAGAACCGCCTGTAAGACCGGAGTCATCAAAATACAGCGTAGTCAGCCTCTCACCGACTAATGCATAGTTGGTACAACCTGAGTTCTGGCACCGATATACGTTGTAATGCCCCGCTCCTCCCAGAGGTGCCGCCCACTCGAACCGCAAGGTCGATCCGCCCACGCTCGAAAAACTCGGGCTCTGCGGTGCATCCGGCCGCGTTAGGAACGTCGTCGTCGGCGAAGTATCGGACATGGTACCGCTCGCATCCATGTTGGATACATCGAAATAATAGGTCGTATTACCACGCAGAGCCGCCGTCAAAAAGCTCTGCGCAGTGCTAGTACCTACAAAGTCTGTGACCAAAGAAGGCCATGTATATGTCGTAGTTGCATAAGCAAAAAAACTACTCGTCGGACTCAAGATCGGATCACCCGCACCTTGCGCAACGTTATCCCACGACAAACTCGCTTTAGTATCTGGATTCGTGCTAGTCGCCAAAAGATTATATGGCGACAAATCAACAGACACGTTATCGACCGTTATATAGTTCGCTGCTGCCGTGGAGTTCGTCTTCGAATACGCTGTCACGCGCAACATCATATTCAGATTGTTCGCGATGTAATACCCAGAGCTCTCCAATGCAACCCAATTTATACGGCCAGTTATAGCAGAACACGCGGAAAAATACGCCGTCGTCTCATCCGCACTCAACAAATCCGCCCGGATAAACGCATCGTTTCCGATTGATGGCCCGAAGGCAGCGACTTTTAACTTTATCCGTGCTGTAACACGTGCCGCCGTGGAGGTCGGTGTTTGGACCGTCCGCTTGAAGTAAGCTTTGTACGCCGTGTTCTTCGTAGCACTAGTGATATTACTCCATGCTCCAGCCGGCGTCCCCGTGGTGGCCGAAAACTGACTCGTCGCCATAGCCGTGACTGTAGTCTGCGTCCATAGTCCGCACGCATTCAAGCCAGCTCCGGTCCGAATCGAAGTCCAACCTGTGGAGTTTCGATTGAACCATCCATTCTCAACGACGTTAATTGCCTGCGCCCGGAACAATCCAGCACTCAACATAAACCCCGTCAAAGCGAATTCCGCGAGTACGACAAAAAAAGCCCCAGCCAATAAAATGGCGTGGGCTATTTTTTTTCTTTCCTCAATTTTGAGGTACTTTGAGCTTTTCCCCCACTCTAATCGCATATGGCGGTTTCAGCTTGTTGGTTTTAGCCAACAATTTCCAATCTACTTTATGCCTTTCCGCCAGGCCATTAATATCTTCCCCCGTCTGCACCTCGTAATCCACCCAAGTATTGCTGATCCATTGTTTTCGCTTACGCGCCACCCACCACAAGAAACCAAGATAACCAATGAAAGCCAATGCCGCCAATTCTATAGCCAAACCCTGCCAAGTTGGAAAGCTAAAATGAGTAATCGTTTTACTCTCGATCCTCTTCAACTCTTTACCCGAGCTCACGCCGACTGCAGCCTTAGGATCATCATCATAGCGGACCGTCGTTTGCGAAAACAGGACCCCTCCAAAAAACGGTTTTTTCAATTCGAAATTCCAACTCATGCCACGTTCACGCATGATTGGATACTCTCCGCCCACATCACCCAAGACACGGCCGAATATATCTTTCGTTTTTACCTTGACTTCGGTGTCGATCGAAACGTTGCTCGAATTCTTGACCGCCGGACTCAAGATGATATTACCTTTGTCCTTACTCACCGTGAAACCCGTCAGCTCCACCTGCCTGACCACATTTCCCGGAATCTCCAAGGCCATGCGCAAACCTGTACGCATAGTCAGCACGATTCCCGTCTGTCCAGGCGCCGGATCCTTCTTCTCTTGTATCAAGATACACCCGTCATGCTCACCTACTCCCGCATCCTTCGGAACGTTTATCGAAAAATTTATGATTACCTGGGTTTTCGCATCCAAAGTTACTTCAGACTGATCCATTTTCACCCAAGTCCCGACATCTTTTTTCTCCTCCGAATATTGTCGGCATGAAAAATCACCATTACCCGTAACAAGACCATCAGCCGCGTATACCAAGAAAGATTTTTTCTGGTCCGTATTGTTCACCACCATCACGCCATCTTTTTTTGACGTGCCGGGTTCCAAGGTATGCACAAAGATACTCTCTGTTCTTGGATTGTCCGGGCGAGGATACGCAGGGCGTCCACCAAAACCTCCGTACTCAATAGCCGCAACAGGTTGTGCCGCGGCTAAGAATAAACCAAGTCCGATCAACGTTCTTTTCAGCCTATGGTTTCGATTCACATTGTTTTCCGCCAAAGCTCTAGCCTTGGCAACGAGGCCTACCTTATATTGCGGTTATCGAGAGCGTCAAGCTGAGGGTGTAGACAGCTGATGGCTGAGAGGCCGGTATTTTTTGGGAAACGGCTACGCCCGTCAGTTTCCAATCGCCTATATCATCAGAACCAGCCGCTGCACTCAATAAAGTAATTGAACTGGTGACGCTTTCCCCGAATTTATCCAGAGAACCCTTAGTGATACTACCCGTTGTACAACCGCTACAAGTCCCAGCCGCCAAAGTCCCAGCCGCCGGGTTTACACTCATCTGCCCACCCTTAGTATCAGTATCACTCGCCGTATCAGCACAATTCAAAAGTCCAGCGGCGTCATAATCATTATAATCAAATTGATTGGTTCCACCATCTGTCCAAAGATCGGTCTCATTCGAAGCCGCCAAGCTCAACGTCCAACCAGAATCTGACGCATCCGGATTCTGCACATAAATCATCTGCGTCGAACTACCGAAAGTACCGTTCGTGGTCTGACAATTGAAGCTAAAAGAGGTATTACTCATCTGCACACCTGGATTCGCCACCGTCTGATACGACCCATCCACGATATCGCGCGTCAGCGTACCGGCAGTAATATTCTGACTGAACTGCGAAGTGGGGCTAGCCATCGCATATGAGACGAAGCCTAACTGGCCGAATATCACGGCGCCAATCAGTGCATAGACCTTGATATCCATTCTGCCCAACAAAATTCTCAAAAAAGTACGCATAGTAGTTTATTTAAACTAATTATAGCATAGTTTTTTATCATCAAATCTCCTGTTATCCACACCCCTCTACACTTCGTCACCCGATTCCCCAAGGTTGACTGAAGCGCCGTTAAGCTTTATGCTGGGCCCGCCAATAAGAGTCTTCGGGGATCGTCTAATGGTAGGACAGCGGCCTTTGAAGCCGTGAATCTAGGTTCGAGCCCTAGTCCCCGAGCCAAAATAAAACCACCCAGTCATGGGTGGTTTTATTTATTGAAGATGGCTAGGGCGAGAAATCCCCTTCCTTAGCTGCTATCATTTCGATGATTTATGTGGATTGATATTTTGGCTTTTGCGCTCTCCCTTTATCTCGTGACTCTGGGCTCGACTAAAGCGACTGTTTTCGCGGTGCGCTTAGCCGAAAGCTTGAATCTTTCGCGCTACACCGTCGGCTTCATCGTCGTAGCGGTGATTTCGATATTGCCCGAAACCCTCATCTCGATAAATTCAGCCTTCGCGGGCATACCCTCTTTCGGGCTCGGCACCTTGTTCGGCTCTAACATCGCAGACCTGACTCTTATCTACGCCATCATCATTTTGTACGCAGGTCGGAGCCTAAAAGTGGAAAGCAAGATCTTGAAAAACAGTCGCGTCTTCCCTTTCATGCTCTTTCTGCCACTCATCCTCGGCCTAGATGGATATTTTTCCAGACTGGAAGGCTTCGCACTAATCGTAACCGGCGCGATCTTCTACTACACAGCACTAAAAACCGGCGCCGACGGAAAAACAGCCCGAATCCAAAATGGCTCACGCGTAAAAAATTCCGCCTTTTTATTGCTCAGCATGCTCATCATACTCGTTGGAGCGCACTTCACCGTTACTTCCGCCACGACCATCGCCCAACGCTTAGGTATCAATCCAATCCTTATCGGCATGTTAGTCGTTGGTCTCGGTACCACTCTCCCCGAACTATTCTTTTCGATTAAAGCCGTAAAAAAACGCGATGACTCTTTGGCCATCGGAGATCTTCTAGGCACGGTCTTGGCCGACGCCACCGTTGTGGTAGGTATCTTAGCGATGGTCAGCCCTTTTTATTTCCCCAAAAAAATCATCTATATAACCGGCTGCATGATGGTGGTCGCCGCTTTTATCCTGTTCCGATTCATGCACACCGGCCGAAGGCTCGATAAAAAAGAAGCTTTTCTATTGCTTCTTTTCTGGCTTTGTTTCTTGGTTGTGGAATTTTTCACCAACACCTAAGGCTCACAACATCCCCAACAATCTCTCCACCATTTCGCGATGCCTCCGTTCATCATTTTTGATGTGCTCGACAGCTTTATAATACCCATTAATCCGCGCCTCATGCAAAATCTTGTCGCAGTTGCCCTCCGCTTTTATCTCAAGCGCCAAACTCTCCTTCAAAAACATCTTTAGGCCTTCAAGTTGGTCCATATTATTTTAATTTCGCAAGGATATTGGCCAACACCCGTTTATGGCCCAAACTCTCTTCCAAGAGAATATTAAAAATCTTTTCCGCCTCAGTGCGGTTCTCGCCGAACAGTTCCATAATCGAATCATCCATTTTCTTATTGCGATAATTTTCTACGAAATCATCCTCGTACCTTATCCCCTCTTTAAGTAAGCTCTGAAAATGCTCCAAGCTATCGTAGCCTCCGCCAAAAATCTCACCCCGTTTTCTAAGGGCGTATAAAATCAACACTAAACCTAGGATACCTATACCAATCCCTATATAAATCATCATGTATCCCAATGATACCAGCTTCACCTAAAACCACAAAAAACGGAGCCCACAGGCTCCGTCTTCACATTCTCTTCCGAATCGGCAGCATAGATAGCACCAAGAGCAGAATGATGGAACCCACCACCGCCATAATCAAACGTCCCAGCAATCCTCCAGCCGTTATGTTCAATAGATCGAATACATAACCTCCGAGAATGGCGCCCAAGATGCCGACCACCAAGTTTCCCAACAGTCCGAAGCCGCGCCCCTTGGTCAGCTCTCCAGCGATCCAGCCTGCGACGATGCCTATAATGATGAACCAGAGTAGACTCATAATACGAGCAGTTTTAAGTGGCTTAATATACATTCATGCATACACAATACCGAGAAGGGGTGTTACCTCTTTTTTGCCTGATAATTTTTCATTTAAACTGATTCTTCGGTAAACTAAGCTGATGAAAAACCTTGCTCGCCGGACAATCCCCTTGTTTTTCGCTGGCTTATTCATCGCCACTCTCTGGCTCTGGTACAGCCACTCCGGAAGGTTATCGCTCACAGATGGAGCTGGCGCGCTCAAGGCCCTGGGACGACTGTCCGGACTCATCGCCGCTCAACTCATCCTCGTCCAGATCCTGCTCATCGGGCGTGTCCGCTGGATCGAAGCTTCTTTCGGCCTTGATCGTCTGAGCCGCCTTCATCACAAAATCGGCATTTCCCTCACCCTCGCTCTTATCATTCACCCTTTCTTCCTGACTTTGGGCTACGCGCAATCAGCCGAAACCGGAGTCTGGCAACAGCTCATGCTTTTCCTGAACGGCTGGGAAGATGTCTGGCGCGCCGGTATAGCCTTCATTATTTTCGCGGTCATCGTCGCCTTTTCCGTTCCACCCCTGGTCACCCGCTTGAAATACGAAACTTGGTACTACCTTCACCTCGGCGTTTACGTCGCTGGTCTCCTAGCCTTCGGCCATCAGCTAGCCGTTGGCGGAGACCTGCAGAATCCAACGGCCGTCATTTATTGGTACTCTTTATATGCCTTCGCTCTCGGCAACTTCTTCCTGTTCCGTTGGATCCTGCCGCTATACCGTTTCTCGCGTCATCGCTTCCGAGTCGAGAAAGTCGTAGTCGAAACCGAAGACGTCTACTCGGTCTATATCACCGGCCGCGACCTCGAACGCTTCCGCTTCCAACCAGGTCAATTCGCCATTTTCCGTTTCTTGGATCGTAAACTCGGTTGGCAAGCCCACCCCTTCTCATTTTCCGCTGCGCCGAACGGCAAGTGGCTCCGCATCAGCGTCAAAAAATCCGGCGACTTCACTTCTCAACTGAACCAAATCGCCGCCGGCACGCCGGTCATCATCGATGGCCCGCTCGGTGTCTTCACTGCCGCAGCCTCCGCCTCGCCCAAACGCCTCTTCATCGCCGGAGGGATCGGCATCACACCCATCCGCGCCCAACTCGAAGGCCTCGGGCCCCAATCCGACTCTGTTCTGTTCTATGCCACCCGTCTTGCCTCGAGCGTAGCTTTAAACGAAGAAATCGATCGCTTGATGGGCGGACGCCAAATCTTAGTCACCAGCCACGACCCTGACTGGACCGGCGAACGCGGCCATATCGATGCTGAAAAAATCAAACGGCTCGTCCCCGACTTCCTCGAACGCGATGCCTTCCTCTGCGGACCACCTCCCATGATGACTACCGTCCGCCAAAGCCTCATCAGCCTCGGCCTCCCCAAACAGCGCATCCATTTCGAGCAATTCTCACTCTGACATTGCCCTCGCTCGCTCAATCCTCTACACTCGCCTCGTTATGTACGAAACCTTCGTATCTTGGCGCAACGGATTCTTCCACTTCTCGTATACCAAAATCCTGAAACGCTTCTTTTTCCTGTTGGACCCGGAATTCATCCACGACCAGATGCTGAACGTAGGCCAAATCCTAGGTTCCTGCAGCTTAGGCCGCGCCCTGACCCGCGTTTCTTTCCATTACGCCAATCCGCGCCTGGAACAACAGGTCCTCGGCATCAAATTCGCCAACCCCATCGGCCTCGCCGCGGGTTTTGATAAGAACGCCCAAATTACCGATATCCTAGGCGAAGTCGGTTTCGGCTTCGCGGAAGTCGGTTCCATCACTGGCGAACCCTGCACCGGCAACCCCAAAATCCGTCTCTGGCGTTTACCCAAGTCCCTTTCACTCGTCGTTTATTACGGACTTAAGAATGATGGCTGCGTCGCTCTCGCTAAACGCTTAACCGGCAAAAAATTCCGCCTCCCCGTAGGTTTCAGCGTGGCCAAAACCAACAATTCAACCACTGTTGACCCGGAAGCTGGGATTGCCGACTACGCCAAAGCCTTCGAAGCCTGCCGCGACCTCGGTTCATACCTCACAGTCAACATCAGCTGCCCCAACGCTTTCGGCGGCGAACCTTTCACCGACCCAGCGAAACTCGAAAAACTCCTCACCCGTCTAGACCAGATCCCCACCGAAAAACCGATTTTCT
>JAQUHK010000081.1 GCA_028683655.1 Alphaproteobacteria bacterium | reverse complement strand
CGGTACCGAGGGTCACCACGGCCTGAAGGCTGCGATCCATCATATCCGCACCCGCTTCATGAACGAAGTTCTCGACCAGCGAGGTCCGAACTGGCGCTCCGACGACATCGCCACAAGCGAGTTTGAGCGTGCAGTGATCTCCGAGGTGGAGAAGATCGCCAGTGAGGTCGAGCGAGGGGAAGTCCGGATTATCAGCGCTTCCGCTGACCTGGCGCTGCCAAATTTTACCGAACTTCTCGTCCCTTCCGAGGCCGAGAAGCGACCTCTCGGCGTTGAGTGGAGAGACTACGGCGACCACGATCAGGGACATGCTCACATGTTCAAGGATTATTGGGATCGTGACGTTCTCGTTACCGACGACAACGGCAACCAAGAGTTCGCAGCCTGGGTGACCAAGACTGGCCGATACTCCTTCCGGAGTCTCAACCAGATGTTTAAGTTCATCGAGTACGCCGTCTCTTCTCCTCTGGAGTACGAAGCCTCTAAGTTGTTCGACCAGGCTGCACGCCAGGAGGAGAGGGAGGCTACGGAGCAACTTGAGGCTGGCGAGATCGGCTCTGACGAGTTGAAGGCTCAGGCTGGCAAGTTGCTCAACCGAGCCAACGGACTCCGTAACACCCGACCCGCCAGGTCGATGCTGGCTCAACTTCACTCTGTGGAGGAGGTCTCCTGCAACCTGGACGACTTTGACTCTGTGCCGATGCTTCTGGGGACCAAGAACGCTCAGACCCTCGATCTGAACGCTCTGGTCCATGAGGACGTGTCTCCACTCCGAGATAGCCGACGCTCCGACATGCTTACCCTCAGCACCGCCGTATCGGTACAGGAGGGAGCGACACACCCGAAGTGGGATGAGTTCCTAGAGAAGTTCTTGCCTGACCCTGAGATCCGCAGGTTCGCGCAGAAGGTCTTCGGATACTCTCTGGTCGATCACAACCCCTCTAAGTTGCTCGTCTTTCTGTGGGGACCCTCCAACACCGGCAAGACGACGATTTTGGAGGCTATGGCCGCTGCTCTCGGAGACTACTCGGCTCCGATGAACGCTCAGCGTCTTTTCGGCTTCCAGGGGTCCGGTCCGAACCCCGAACTGGTCTCTGTGATGAACAAGCGTATGCTGATCCTCTCCGAGGTCGGTGACGGCCACAGACTGTCGTCCAACGCCATCAAGCAGGCCACAGGTAACGATCTCCAGCAGGCAAGAAAGAACCACTCCAACCATATCGTCAACCAGGTTCCCCGCTTCACGCCGTACGTCTCGACCAACAACCCGCCAAGCATTGATCGTGGCGATGAGGCCCTGAAGAACCGTATTCTGGTCATTCCCTTCAAGAACCCACACGCGCCTCAGAGAATTGCTCCTGAGGACGATCTCAAGCAGAACAAGGAGATCTCCTCCGCTATTCTGTGGTGGATCATAGATGGGTGTCGGATGTACCTTGAAGAAGGACTTGAGCGAGACGACTGGCCGCAGGAGGTCAAGGACATCTCGGAGGAGTTCGTCTCTGGCACCTCAGCCATTCAGCGCTTCATCACGGAGCGCCTTGTGCGTGACGAGAAGAGCCGCCTGCGGGTCGAAGATCTGTTTAAGGAATGGAAGTCGTGGTGCATGTCAGAAAGCATGGATCAGAAGGATATCGGGACCAAGGACGGCTTCCGAAAGTTGCTCCAGAGCAACGGGTTCAAGTTTGTGCGCAATACCTCGATCGACGGACAGAAGAACGTCGCTGCCTTCCGAGGAGTGGCTATTAAATAGGCAAAACCCCCTACCATTATGGTAGGGGGTTTTCGTCACTGTGACCTAAAGATCGTGATAGACGGAGAACTGCTCTTCGCCACCGTTGACGTTGGTGACCTCCTTGCGAAGAAGTTCATTCTCAACCTTCTTAACTGCGGACGGAGTAAGGGGGCCAGGAGTGAAAGCATGAGCCATAGTCTCTGCAACAACCAGTACGACCGCGATCGCGACTGAGACGTACCACGGGACCTGTCCCGCGACCAGGAGACCAATGTTTCCGAACTGGAGAACTCCCTGCGCGATGGCAAAAAAGGTGTTCTTCCTGGCTTCGGTAATCTTCTGCTTGCGCAGAACCTCCGACATGGCATCCTGAGCCTTGTTAACGAGAGGATTGTCTATAATCTCTCCTGCGGTAATTCTCGCCATATATCAGCCCTTCTTCTTGGGGTTAAGGAAGTTAAGGATGGACTTCGCCAGAGAGGGGAGCATGTTTGCGTGCATGTCCTCAATCTTTCGGTCACCCTCTAAGATGTATCCTACCAGAGTTTCGTCGTGAACCTCTTCAGCGGTGATCTCTCCGCGTGCAAGACGGTCGAGATCGTATCGGGACTCGAAACGGTGAGTGAGTTCTTGATTGACCTTGTCAATCTTCGGACCCTTCTCGCGGACGAAGTTAAGGATCTCCATCTGCTCGTCGTGTGAGAGTGCCATGAATGGACCTTCCTCTTCTGCCTTCGCGATACCCGCGTTGGCGGTTGTGATGTTTGCTTCCAGCCAAGGGGCCGGATCAAGTGCGCGGCCACCAATACGTCCTGGTGCCGACCAGACCTCAAAGTGGAGGTGGGGGCCAGTTGACCCGCCTTCCGAACCGACCTCTGCAATCTTCTGTCCGGCCTTGACATGGTCACCCTGCTTAACTAGGATGGTGTGGTGCTGCATATGGCCGTAAATTGTATCAACACCGAGCGAAGCCTGATGGTCAATCCAGACCCAGTTGCCGAACCCGCCAACAGAGCCTGCTGGTCGATCCTTCCCCTGGATGACCTTGCCGTCAGCAACGGCGTAAATTGGAGTCCCGAGAGGGGCTGCAAAGTCAAGTCCGTTATGGTGGGTCCCCCAGCGCGGGCCGAAGCCGGAAGACACCGACCAGACCTTATTGGGTTCTCCCATAGGGTGAGTGACCACTATCGGTGCTGCCTTTCCTGGGAGAAGTCTTGCTCCCATGCTCATCGCCTTGTTGTATCGGCGCAGCCGGTCATCCCAGCCGTTAGCCTTGCGCGGCCTGTTTTGGCCGGTTCCGTCGTCGTACCAGCCATTGATGACCGCTGAAGCCCTCAGAAGGTCCTTCTGATCCGCGTAGCGGTTCAACTGAGGCCTGGAGTCCCAGAAGTACGTAGCAGCCAGGAAGCCCCACTTAGGCACCTCTCGCACGAGGTGCGGAGCCGCCTCGAAGTCAATGGTGGACAGCCCCTTGTCCCGACACCACTTTGTGAAGGCTCGGAAGTTGTTCCTGCCTGTCAACTGGATCGGTCCTGAACCCTTGAACCGCACGCCGTCACCGGCGTAGATATTTCCGAGATCCGCTCTCCACTCGTAACCCGCTCCGGAGGCGTACTCCTCCATCGCGTCAAGTCCGACGCTCTCGTGGCCGATCTGTGCGCACCACATCGCTGCCCGCTCCGGGGTGTTGATCTGAGCGGCAACCATGGCCTCTTCCATTCCTGGAAGGAGCCTCTCGTATTCGGCAAGGGAAACCTTGGGGTTCCCCATTACCTCCTGTAGTGTTCTTGCATCCATAGTCTTATCCTATCATCTCTGTCAAGACTTCGGCTCAACGAGCCAGCCGACCTTCTGCTCCGTGGAGGAGAGTTGCCTTCTTGCCTCTGTATTTCCGGTGGAGTAGGTCTCAAAGGAAAGAACGTCGCCAGCCACCAGAGGAACCTTAAACTCAGAAATAGCGCGAGCGCGGACTCCAGATTCCCAGGGAACGCTCGGACCTAGGCTGGTGGTCAGGCCCCACTGGAACAGCACTGCCCCGTTCTTTGTTATCCGGTGGCCGTAGGTGGTGCCACGGTCCGCATTCTCCCATGTCACGCGATAGAAAAGATCGTGGTCAGAGGTCTCTGTGGCGGTAAACGACAACCCCGGAGAGGGGGTCCAAGTTCCTGGATTGGAGATATAGGCTCCGCCGATCTTGTCGTCCGTGGCGTACTGAGCCTTCTTTACCCAGTAGGTCAAGATCGAGTTGTTACGGCCCCAGGCGTACTCATCCCACTGGCGGGTAAATCCTACCTCTCTACCGTCAAGGACAGGAGATGCATCGCCGGAGGTGAAGTAGTAGACGCTCTGCCACACGTAGTGCCCCACCCAGCCAGGCTTGGCTATGACCCGCCACCTGTTCCCGTCTGTCGGGTGCGCCACCACGTCGAAATACTCGTCCGACACGGGCTGATTGTCGGGCACGAACATCGACCGGGAGATGTACTCCGTCAGCGAGTCAACCGACTCACGGAGAATGCCCAACGCCTCCTCCTGCAAATCCAGACGATCCGACGCCAGCCGATCCACCTCCGCCAGCGCGTAGAAAAGTTTTGAATCGGGGTTGGTCGGGTCGATGAGATCTCTCATCTGCTGCTGGATCGTCGTTGACTCGTCACCAAGCGCTGCAGAGTCCTCAAGGAGGACATCGACGGTCTCCAACTTAGGACCCAGAACCTGCTCCAGGTTTGTCTTGATCGGGTTAAAGATCGGCGGGAGCGGCGGCGGGTTGGGGTTACTACTACTCCCTCCGAAAAGGTTACCAATAGCGTTCGCGATACCCTGGACAAGCCCGACGACTCCATCCACCACAGCCGACAAGAGGCCGACTCCGGCCTCTACTGCGCCAGCGAGGATAGAGCCGATACCACCGAGGAGTTTAGAGAAGAAATCGGAGGCCCCAGCCAGAAGAGAGTTGTTCGCCTCTTCCTGGTTGACGTTATCGGTACCCTCTCCATAAAGATAGGAGTCGCGGACAAGGTCGTTCGGAGGGGGAACATCGTAGACGATCTGCGGAGTCCAGAGGTTTTCGTTCCTAAGTTCCCGGTACTTACTCAGATCCTGTGTCATCGAACGTCTCCCTCTCGTCAATCTTTCTCATATGCTCCTCCATAGCCTTAACCCGCTCTGGTACAGGGTGACCGTTCTCTACAAGGGTGTTCTTGAGAACCCTTATCACCTCTCTGGCCGTCAACTGCCACTCGCTAAGGTTATTGTTTACTCTCCTTGTGAAGGCCGAGTCCTGCTCTGCCGCCTTGATCTTGTCCTTGAGGATATCAACTCTAGACTTGCCATCTCCGGCCTTCCCCTTAGGAAGGTACTGTTTGATAGCGGTAAGTACTACGCCAATGACGGCCAGTAGCATCGTAATCTGACCGAGAAGAGATCCCTGGTCAATTGTTCCCGGGTCGATTGCCTCCACTATTCAACTCCTTCTGCCTTCCATAGACGTGTATAAACGAAATGTTGGGCAGATACAAAAATGGAGAGAACACCAATGCCAAAGACATAGTCCGGCTGAAACAGGAAACTGTACGTTACCCATACGACTCCCATCGCAAGCCAGACCAACGCAGAGAACATATGTGCCTTAATAACTCCCTTCATCAAAAAGGTCGCCACAATAAGCCAGATGCCCGCCACCGGAAAAAGTACATCCCAGATGCCGAAACCCAACGGGTCAATATGCCACAATCCTACCATCTCTCCGTTATCGGGCCATGTAAGGATTCCCTGAACACCGAAGAAGAACGACCCCATAAATATCGCGTTGAATCCTAGCAGGTGGCTGATGCTTTTCAGCCCCTCTACAGTCTCGTCCTCCCCAGAGTGGTGATCTGCGAACCTGCGCAGCCAACGACTGACGAGTCTCTTAGGCAAGGGTCACCTTCGTCCCGTTAGGCTTCAGGGCGATCAGCGATCCTCCAAAGGCATAGACAACGACTCCATCTGCCGCTGGGGTCGGTTCTGCGGCGACATTCTCGTAAGTTACGGGAAGTCCGAAGGTCCCCGGAGTAACCTCGGAGGCGTTGCCAAAGACATCTCGAACCGTGACCCACCCTCCGCGAGTGTAGAAAAACCCTGTCCGTGTCGGCTCGTTAAGTGCGAAGTAGCCGACATTATCGACTCCTGTGCTGGACCAGGCCGCGCTCCGCCGCTTCAGAGCCTCAAGGGCTGAAGAGTCGGTGGTCTCATCAAGAACCAGGTTTACCCTGAGGTTTCCAGGCTCTCCGGGGTCACCCTTCTCTCCGGGGTCTCCCTTGGGGAGAGGGAGGTTAGCGTACTTGTCTTCAACAACCAGAACTCCACGTCCGGTCTTTGCGAAGTCAAGTGCGTCACCGTCCATAGTGAACACCAGTCTGGTCGCGATATCGTGAACTGTGCCTGCCATTAATCTCTCCTCATAATTGTATTGAGTGCTCTCACGAACGACTCATGCCTTCTGGCTGCGATAGCCTCTGGCTCCTCTGGTCGGTCGATCTCTCCGAGCCGCACCTCAAACCTAATCTTATCAGACCGATTGGCAAAGACCGTGATCTGCTTGACCCGCTCTGCGAAGAGTTTGTCCTCTATGCTGTCCTCCCACGCCACCGGGTGGAGAAGATCGAAATCCTCGAACGGACGGAAAGGCCGGAAACTCGCTATGTCGCCAGTGAACATAGCCGTCTGATAGCCAATTGCATTGTGCCGTGCGGCTCTCAGAGCCTGTTTGGAATCAAAGGAGAAAGCCGTCATGCCGTCGCCAATAAACTCCTCGAAAAGAGTGAAGTCTCCGAGAAACTCTCTCATATTGATGTCGTCCGCCGCCTGGTAGGCAAAGAGAACGTCATCGAACATTCCTCCAACATCAATTCCGAGAAACCCGAGACCGACGACAGCCAGGACTCCGTTGATGAGCAGGTTGAAGATGAGTTGAACACCCTTGTTCAGGAACTCCTGAGACTTTCCACCAGCGATTGACTTTGAAGCCATAGGAGAGTAAGATGCAACCTCAATCTGACTCCAGTGCTCAGGAGAGTCTCGGAAGATGACCCACTTGTCATCCTCGCGATGGCCGAAGAAGTCCTTGATGGAAGCGGGGTCGTACACGTCCACGGTCGGCGGAACGTCGTACTGGCCGAACAAGCCACGGACAAACTCTCCCAGGAGGGAGAAGGTTGATTCCCACTTGGAGCGGGTCTCTGATCTCGCTCGGGTACGGTCCATATCCTTGATATCAAGGACGACGCACGGCTGGGTCGGAGAGAGTCTGTTGGGGAGTTCATCTCGTCCAGGAACGAAGAACGAAGCCGAAGGGAGGAGGTTGTAGTCCTTACAGATCTCTTGCCAGACCTCGTCCATAGGTGTCATCGTCACCTGGGAGACGATCGTCGGTGACGTATCTTCTGTCTCTGTGGTCGGGACGATCATGACGTACGGCATCTTCTCCTGCATACCCGGCCACTGATTTGGCTCGTTGAGCCACTTCGACCCCGTAAGAAGGCCGAGGTTGCCACTGATCCGCAGGAGGTTGTCGGAGGCGATCCGCTTGATGGTGTGGACTGCCGGGCCAAAGTAGTTGTTGACCTTGGGGGCCTGAATCCACAGAGGAGCGCCAGGGGCCGAGTATCCCATGAGATACTTCAACCAGATCTTGTCTGAAATCAACTCGATATTGATAGACCCCTGCAGCCCCTCGCGCTTGCGCACAGAGCGGTCAACTCTTCCGGTCCAACGTCGAATTTGGGTTCCATCCCGGTACAGGAGAATGTGAACCAGAAGGAGTCGGCGGTTGGCCCTCATAAAGGTCTTGGCCCACTTAGAGGAGCCAGGTAGAGCCATAGCAGAAGCCTCAACATCGGAAGCCTCAGAGTTAAAGGTTACCGTAAGATCAACAAAGTCTCCGACAGAGCCGACGAGACGGCCATTGCCGTCTCTGACCTCGACCTCGACAGAATATCCGTCGTCAAAGCCGATCACCCCCTCTAGGGGGTCTCTCATCTCAATCATTAAATCCACGACCTAAACTTGGGAGTAAATTCGACATACGGGGCCATATCTGCTCCGATACCAGTATAGGAGATCCCGACAGTGTTCTTCGTCTGAGGCTTCAGATAGAACTTTGGTCTCTTCCCTTCCAGTGTGTACCAGAGATTCTTTGTCTCTCCAGTGACCATGTTGAGTTTGATGTAGGTCTCATGAAGAGGGTTGTAATCGACCCGCACAATCTCATCAGCCGTCAACACCGGAGTGGTGATCTCCCCAATGGTGTACTGCCCTGGACCCGGAAGGTAAACCCTCGGATATACGGCCTTCGCCGTCGAAGGGTTATAAAATGTGACTGAGTTGTTAGTAAATTCGTTGCGGGAAATGTAGCCGCTAAAGTAAGGGTCGTCACAAATCCAACCCCACTCTACACCCTCCAACTTGCTGTGGATTGTGGGGTCCATATCGACCGAGGAGAGACCAGCCGAAGAATTAGGTCGGACCGGAAGATATCTCGGCTCTCCGTCTGACGTGAGGAACCACAACCTGCCGGAACTATCCTCCGGGTTGTTGTCCTGCCAGCGTCGAAGTTTAAATCTGAAGTCTGCGGGGTTATCCCCGAAAATGTTAATTGAAGAGTTGATCTCTCTTTTGTTCGCGACAGAGCCGACGAACGTCGAGCCGGGCTGCTCGCTAGAGGTATCGTAGCGGTAATCGCTCAACTCTCTGAGCAACCCGCTGATGCCTCTAGCGAACTCAACACCCTCTCGTGCCTGATACAGGCGGTGACCACCCAGAAAGAATCTGTCACCGTTGACCAGCCCCTCCCCGGTGTCCCGGGGAGGCCCCTGATAGATGGTCCACACATGATCTCCGCCTGTAAAAGACATTCCTACCTCACTCTCGTCGTGCCCGTTCCCTTCCGCGCACGCACACCCTCGTAGTGCTCAAGGGTCTGGATGAGTTGAGCCTCAGAGAGTCCGGTGTTGACCTCACCGATGAACGGGGCGTTGTTGCTGTTGCTGCCGGAAATTGCCATCTCAAGGATGCCTGCCAGCGCGGACGGACCCAGATCCTGGAACCCGGAAACCGCGTTCTTTCTGACCTGTGCCGTGCCAACTGCAACGTTGTACGCGAGACCTGAGGGGTCTCCGTTCAAGGCCGCGATCCACGCCGGAGTTGCGGTCTGTGCCGCTTCTCCGATAGATCTTACCATATCGAAGCGCTTGCCGATTCCCGACACGGTCTCTCCCAGTCCGGTCCGATCACCGACCGAGTCCATGAACTCGCGGAACGCACCTTCCTCGCGGGACCGCTCCGGGGTGTTGGGATTGCCACCCTCTGCGTCGAAGGTCTTGTAGCCGTAGTAGAAGGAGCCGTCAGCCTTGGCGGCTTCAATCCGTGCCTCCTCCTCCTGAGTCCGCTTTTGAGCCGCCTCTGCTTCCGCGTCAGCGACCTCCTTGCGGGCCTCAGCCTCCTCCTCCCGCTGCTTCTTCAGAGCATCGCGCTCCTCGTCGGTGGCGGCGGCTTCGTCCTCAGCCTTCTCCTTCTCGCGCTTAGCCTCGTCCTCAGCCTTCTTAGCCTCGTCCTCAGCGGCCTTGGCATCAGCGTCTGCCTTCTCCTTTGCCGCTTCAAACTCTTCCTCCAACTGCTTGCGAGCACGAGCCTCAGCCTCCAGGTAGGCATCCGGATCAGCGATCGCGTCCCCGATCCGGCGCGTTGTCCGGCCAAAGTTCTCGGCCAGATTCTCCTGGTTGCGCTGGAACCAGCCGAAATCAAACCGCATGTCCACCGGGTTGTCCGCCAGGGTCTCACCGTTAGCCCGGCGACGGAACTCAGAGAGCATGTAGTCGCTTGTGCTGGCAATATGTCCCTCTCGAAGTTCGTGGTGAATCCGAGAGATCTCGCCGGTGAGCCTTGCGAAGTGTCGCTGCAGGTCGAGCGGGTTCTGGCGGAACTGGCGGACCAACTCCGGCATGAAGTTGTAGACGAAAGCGTCGAAAGCCTTGG
>JAQUHK010000080.1 GCA_028683655.1 Alphaproteobacteria bacterium | reverse complement strand
CTTCTTGGAGGAGAGGATCGAAGCCCCAAGCGTTTCCAGAACTTCTTTAAGGTCACTGTCCTCAACCTCCGCGATGGTGGCGGCTAGGTCCTCTTTTTCTTGAGGGGTGAGCGGCGGCGGGGGCAGGGGGGGCTCGGTGCCCGTCAGGCCATAGGCGGGGGCCAGCGCGATCCTCTCGATGGCGGGATAGCCGAAAAAGCCGTTAATCCGCTGGATGACAATCCCCGTCTGGTGGGAAAAGGCCATGGCCAGCCCTTGGGGCAGTTTGACCGTCAGTGTTCCGCCCGTCTGGCGGCCCGCCCATTGATCGGCAGGCTTTTTGCCGCGAGGAAAGGTTATTTTGACGGGTGTCGTCTGTTTGGCATAGTCTGCGCCCACGATCTCGGTCCAGTGGTCGATCAGGGCGGCATAAAGGCCCCAGTCTTTGCCGACCGCTTCTTTGGCGATCCGGTCAATCGTTGTGGCAATGGTGCGGGGTAGTTTCATAGGGGCCAGTGTGGTGGAAAAGCGCGGACAAAACAAGAAAAAGCGGAAAAGAGAGGGGGAGGAACTTCGGTCTATCGCCCCCGCTTTGCTTGATTGGTACGACCGCCACCGTCGGACGCTGCCATGGAGGGCGGCGGCAGGGGAGAGGCCTGATCCTTATCGTGTCTGGCTTTCCGAGATTATGCTCCAGCAAACGACGGTGGCGACAGTCGGGCCCTATTTCCTGAAATTCATCCGCAAATGGCCGACATTGAAAGCACTGGCGAAGGCCGATCTGGACGAGGTTCTTATCATGTGGGCGGGGCTTGGCTATTACCGCCGCGCGCGGGGTCTTCACGCTTGTGCCCAAGACGTGCTGCGCGATCACGGCGGCGTTTTCCCCTCATCGGAAGAACAGCTCCTTTCCCTGTCGGGCATTGGCCCCTACACGGCGGCGGCGATAGCCGCGATTGCCTTTGACCAAAAAGCCAATGTCGTCGATGGCAATGTGGAGCGCGTGATGGCGCGGCTTCATCGGGTGGCCGAGTCTCTGCCCGCCGGTAAAAAGAAGCTGAAACAGCTTGCCGCGACGCACCTGCCCGAAAGCCGCTTTGGTGACTATGCCCAAAGCCTGATGGACCTTGGCGCAACGATCTGCACGCCGCGCAACCCGAAATGCGCTTCCTGTCCGCTTGCTTCTGTTTGCGAAGCCAGAGCGGCGGGCGATCCAGAACTTTATCCGCGCCGCGCCCCCAAAGCGGCCAAGCCCGTGCGGCATACAACGGCTTTTGTCCTGAAAAACAAGGACGGCGCGGTCCTGCTGCGCCAAAGGCCTCATACGGGACTTTTGGCTGGCATGATGGAGGTGCCTTCCACGCCTTGGGAGTCAAAGCCTCTGGATTGGGCGGCGGCGAGACGCTATGCTCCGGTGGATGGTTCTTGGGAGAGTCTGCCCATCACGGTGCGCCATGTTTTCACGCATTTCGATCTTACGATCCAAGTCGCTGTCCTGACGGCTCAAGGCAAAAAGGAGAGCAAGATCGAAGGCCGTTTTGTACCGCGCAGGAAATGGGACGATGAAGCGCTCCCCAGTGTGATGCGCAAGGTTCTGGAGGCGGTCTGTCAGGGGCCCGAAGGAAAGGGAAGAGAATGAAAATCGCAGTTCGCTTGGCTGTTTTTGGTCTGGTTGTGTTGTCGTGTTTTGTCGGCTTGCCCGCCCACGCCGAAACCTATGAAAAGCCGGCCATGGACAATATCATGCGCAGCCTTGTCCGTTTCGGAGCCATCGACATCAATGACGATATGATGTTGGACCTCTATGCGCGGGTCAATGCGTGCGACCTGTATCGTCAGTTTTATCAGGACGAGTTCAAGTGGCGTGAGATCCGTACCCAGATGCGCAAGGTCATCAAGGAGGAAGCGGCGACCTATCCCACGGGTTATCGCTATGATACCCAGATGCAGCTGGGACGTTACGATTTCGAGAAAAAATCTTATCCGTTTGTGCACAAGGAACAGAACAGCGGCGTCAACGCTTTTCGCATGATTACGCATGACTCCGATTTTTGCACGGACGAGGATATGTACGGTTTCCCGCGCGGCTATCGTCTCGTCCTTGCAAGTCCAATCGATGTGCCGGACCTGCCCTTGAAAGAGGAAGAAGCCAAGGCCTTGCTCAAGCGCATGGATGAAGACGGCAACAAGGACCACATCGTGACGGCGCGTTTTAATATCCGCGTCGTTTTCATCGCCTCCTTGATGCCCAACAATGTGTCGTTGGAGCAGCCGCAGGAAGGAGGGAAGACCATGGCCCGCGTACGCCAGCGGATTCAGACCGACAGTATTATTCTGGACAGCCGTCTCGACTCAATCGAGTTTTATGAAGATCCCGAGCGGACCAAACTGATCTATGTCTATCGCCCGTAGGGGGGTGTAGGCAGGGTTGTTAGTTGCGTCCCACACATACAAAAGAGCGTCATACCGGTGAAGGCCAGTATGACCCCTTTCTTTTGATGTGGCGGCAATGCTTCAGCCGCGAGGCGATATAAGCGGGCATATTATAGTTAATCGCCGCTAGGGCCCCTGTGGGGCCCGTACAGAGGTTTTTATTCCTGTCCTGTAGGGGGATAGCGGCCCCCTCTGTTCCGTGCGTCCTAGGGGCCTCTATGGGCCCGTAAACGGCATTCGCAGTCCTCATTTAGGATATTTTATCTATTAAGCATTCCGCTTGTCTTTTCTCCGTTTTTTTGGTTCTTGTGGGGCTTAGAAGATGAACAGGGCAGCTTTATGACACCGCTTGAGAAGATCAGGAACTTTGCGATCATTGCGCATATCGACCATGGCAAATCCACGCTCGCGGATCGGTTGATCCAGTGCTGTGGTGCGGTGGAGCTTCGCGAGATGAAAGAGCAGATGCTCGACAACATGGATATCGAGCGCGAGCGCGGCATTACAATCAAATCCCAGACGGTGCGCCTTGCCTATACCGCCAAGGATGGGCAGACCTATCAGCTCAATTTGATGGACACGCCGGGGCATGTTGACTTTGCCTATGAGGTCAGCCGGTCGCTGGCGGCGTGTGAAGGCTCCATTCTGGTGGTCGATGCCTCGCAAGGGGTGGAGGCGCAGACACTCGCCAATGTCTATCAGGCCCTCGACAATAATCACGAGATTATCCCCGTTCTCAACAAGATCGACCTGCCTGCCGCCGAGCCGGAGCGCATCAAGCAACAGATCGAAGATGTGATCGGGCTCGACGCCTCCGATGCGGTGATGATCTCGGCCAAGACGGGGATCGGTGTGCCCGATGTGCTGGAGGCGATTGTTACGCGCCTGCCGCCGCCCAAGGGCAATGCCGAATCCGAGCTGAAGGCCCTTTTGGTCGATAGCTGGTATGATGCTTATCTGGGCGTCGTTATTCTGGTGCGCGTCGTCGATGGCGTGATCAGTGAGGGCCAGAAGATCCGCTTTATGGCGACGGGCGCAATGCGTGAAGTGGATCGCGTGTGCATTTTCACCCCCAAGAAGCTCGAGATCGGTGAACTGGGCCCGGGTGAAGTCGGCTTCATCACGGCGGGAATCAAACAGATCAGCGACACGAAGGTTGGTGACACGATCACGGACGAGCGCAAGCCTGCGCAGGCGGCTCTGGCGGGGTTCAAGCCCTCCATCCCCGTCGTGTTCTGTGGCCTGTTTCCCGTCGATGCCAATGACTTCGAGCATCTGCGCGAGTCACTGGGCAAGCTTGCGCTCAACGATGCCAGCTTCCAGTTCGAGGCGGAAAGCTCTGTCGCGCTGGGCTTTGGTTTCCGCTGCGGGTTCTTGGGCTTGCTGCATCTTGAAATCATTCAGGAGAGGCTGGAGCGCGAGTTTAATCTGAACCTGATTACCACCGCGCCGTCGGTGATCTATCACATCTTCAAAACCGACGGGACGATGATCCATCTGCACAATCCTGTCGATATGCCCGATCCCGTGCGCATCGACCATATGCAAGAGCCGTGGATCAAGGCGACGATTATGACACCCGACGAGTTCCTTGGCCCGATCCTGACCCTATGCAACGAACGGCGCGGCGAGCAGGTAGAGCTGACCTATGTCGGCGCACGCGCCATGGCGGTTTACAAGCTGCCGCTTAATGAAGTCGTGTTCGATTTCTATGACCGGCTGAAATCTATCTCGCGCGGCTATGCCAGCTTTGATTACACGCTGGACGAATATCGCGAGGGCGATCTGGTCTTGATGAATATCCTTGTGAATGCGGAAGCTGTGGACGCGCTGGCCTGCATTGTCAATCGTGCGGCGGCGGAAAAGCGTGGGCGCATGCTCTGTGAACGGCTGAAGGAGCTGATCCCCAAGCAGCTCTTCAAAATCGCGATTCAGGCTTCTATCGGTGGGCGCGTGATTGCGCGTGAAACGATCTCGGCCTTGCGCAAAGATGTGACAGCCAAGTGTTATGGTGGTGATATCTCGCGCAAACGCAAACTCCTCGACAAACAAAAAGAGGGTAAAAAGCGCATGCGCCAGTTCGGTCAGGTCGAGATCCCCCAATCCGCCTTCATAGCCGCACTTAAGATGGATGACAGGTAGGGTTCGATCAACGCTTGAAGAACGCTCTTCCTCTCATGCGTCATTTCCGCGAAAGCGGGAATCCAGAGACTGTTGCAGCTAGCCTGTCCTGAAGTGGTAGATTCCCGCTTTCGCGGGAATGACTCGGGGAGGTCCTTCGTTTGGATTTAGTCGTGGCTTGCCAAATAATCCCCATCACCGCGATAAAGTAATAGCGGCGTCCAGAAGTTCAACGAGAAGAGATTCTTCATCGGCTTCCTTGTTGAAGGGCAGGATGAGCCAGCCTTCGGGCATAAACGTCTTCGTCGTGTCGCCGTCGGTGGCGAGGTCGAGATAGACGCCTTTGGTGCCTTGCTCGGCATAAGTTGTCAGGCGCGTTATCTGGGCTTCCGTTTGCTGCGACAAATCGCCTGCGATGACGAGGAGGCTGCGCGTCAGGGGAAGGGTAGGAAAAAGAGATTTCTCGGGCGTCGCGTCGAAGCCTTCGGTGATCAGCGAAGGCAACAGGCTTTGCGTCTGGGTGATCCTCGCCCGTTCGGGTGACAGCCAGCCAATAGGCCGCTCCTTGCCCGCCAGCAAATCGGCCAGCGCAAGCAACAGGACATAAAGTTTGCCGCGCAGTATTTCATCACCGCACGTGGCATAGAGATAGACCGTCCGCGCACTCAGCCCTTCATGGCTGCGCACCACGGGCTCTTGCGTTCGCGCGGATTGTCGCCAGTCGATCTTGGTCGCGGAATCGCCGCCCTGATAGGTGCGATAAGACCACATCTTCTCGCAACGGCTCAGCCGCTTTTTCCCCTCCGGCGACAGGCGCAGTGCCTGAGCGAGGTCTAAAGCTTGTGCGGTGGCTGTGATGGGGAAGGGCATAGCGTATACTGATCGTGTTTTAAAAGTTTAGATGACTCTATAAAAGTTGAGTCATTCCCGCGAAAGCGGGAATCTACATGTTGAAGACATCCCTCGTGATAAACATGGATCCCCGCTTTCGCGGGGATGACTCAGTTTTTTAGACCTTATATCCAACTCTACATATTCGAGCAGTATATATCTATCACGCAATCGTTGTCAGCATGTCTTTGATGATCGCGTCGGCGTCGATGCCGTCGGTTTTGGCGCGGTAGTGCAGGGCGAGGCGGTGTTTCAAAACGGGACCGGCCATGGCGCGTAGATCGTCGATGGTAACCTGATGGCGGCCTTGCAAAAGCGCGTGAGCCCGCATGGTCAAAGCGAGGGCTTGCGAAGCGCGAGGGCCAGGCCCCCAGAAGACGCAGCGGCGCACGCTTTCAAGCGGTGTTGTTTCGGGACGGCCTGCGCGAACAAAAGTCAGGATGCGCTCGACCAGATCGGGCGCGAGCGGGATTTTGCGGACGATCCGCTGCATCTTGAGCATATCCTCGGCGAACAGAACGGGCTTGGGCGTCGCGTCGCTTGGCTCGGCGGTGGCAAGGACGATGCGGCGCTCGGTGTCAAGGCTGGGCTGCTCCACCGTGATCTGGATTAAAAAGCGGTCAAGCTGCGCTTCGGGAAGCGGGAAGGTGCCTTCCTGCTCCAGCGGGTTTTGCGTGGCCAGCACATGGAACGGCGCGGGCAGTGTGTAATCGCGGCCATTGACAGTCACGGTTTGCTCCTGCATCGCTTGAAGCAGCGCGGATTGCGTGCGCGGGCTGGCGCGGTTGATCTCGTCCACCATCAGGAACTGGCAAAAGACAGGGCCATGGACAAAGCGGAAATTGCGGCGGCCATAATCGACCTCTTCAAGGACTTCAGAGCCGATAATGTCCGAGGGCATCAGGTCGGGCGTGCACTGGATGCGTTTGCACTCAAGCCCGATGACGCGGGCCAGCGTGGAGACAAGGCGTGTCTTGGCAAGGCCTGGTACGCCGATGAGCAGCATATGGCCGCCGGACAAAAGGGCGGTCAGGGCGTGGGTGGTGATGGCTTCTTGGCCGAAGACAAATTGCCCGACCTCGCGGCGCACATCGGCCAGCTTGCGGCTGGCCTCGTCAAAAGTTTCAAAGAAATCAGCAGGAATATCGGCCATATCTGTTCGCCTCTGGCAAGAATTTGTGTCAGAATACCCAAGAAGAGTGAAGAAAATGGAAATTTGTCCGTCACATACAGGCCTGAGGCTCAAGTCGTCCGATCATAAATGGATGGAATCTCGGGCAGTTAGGGAAATCCGCCGTATTGTGGCCGTAGCGGGGGGGCGGGCGCGTGTTGTCGGTGGGGCTGTGCGCGACGCACTGGCGGGGCGCCTTGTGCAAGACATCGACTTCGCCGTAAGCCTGCCACCGCTGGAGGTGATGGCCCTGTTCCAGAGAGAGGGGATCAAGGTCGTGCCAACGGGCATCGTGCATGGCACGGTCACGGTCGTGATCGAGGGCAAGGGGTATGAGCTGACAACCTTGCGGCGTGACGAGGCGACGGACGGGCGGCATGCGCAGGTCGCTTTCACGAATGACTGGCGGCAGGACGCGGCGCGGCGCGATTTCACCTTTAACGCACTTTATTTGAACGATGACGGGACGATCGAGGACTATTTCGGCGGCCTTGATGATTTAAAGGCGCGGCGTATCCGCTTCATCGGCGATCCGGCGGCGCGGATTAATGAGGACTACCTGCGCATCCTGCGTGCTTTCCGTTTCATGGCGCAGATGGGGAGCGATACGGTGATCGAGCCGGAGTCGCTGGCTGCCTGCGCCGCTGCCGCGCGGGGGCTCTTGCGTCTGTCGGCAGAGCGCGTGACGCACGAATTGATCCGCCTTTTCGCTGCGCCCGATCCGGTGCCCGCCGTCACGCTGATGACACAGGTGGGGGTGTTGCCTGTCTTGCTTGCGCCACTTCATCCGGCCGCGCGGCTGGCGCGGTTTATCGAGGCGGAGAAACACTATGGCCTTGCGTCCGATCCCGTCGGGCGGATGGCGGCTCTTTACAGTGGGCCGTGCGAGAATGTTCTTAACTATATCCGCTTTTCCCGTCGCGAGCGCGAGCGGTTTACGGCCCTGTGTCGCGTGCTTTTCGGGCTGGCAGAGCCTGTGTCCGCCGCCAGCGTGCGCCAGAAACTCTATGACTTTCCAAGGGAAACGGTGGAGCAGGGGCTTCTTCTCGCCTCGCTTGATGGACCCAGAGAAGTGGCCGAGGGCCTCAAGGTCGCGGCGACGTGGGAGCGTCCCGTTTTTCCCCTGCGCGGGCGCGACCTGATCGAAAGGGGATTGACGGAAGGGCCTGAGCTTGGGAGAATTGTAAGACAAGCGGAATTATGGTGGCGCGAGCAGGATTTCAGGCCAACGAAGTGCGCCCTTTTGGATTATGCGCTTACGCTTCGAGCCCCAAACCTCACAACGGAGGAGGCAGTTTGACCGAGCCAACAAAAGACGGCGACTATTTTGATAACAAGGCCTTGCTCGTGGGCCAACAGGCTGTGGTCGAATCCGATCCCGAGAAAAAGATGGGGCTTTATACAGATTCGATGCTTTATTACGCATCGGCTCGTCCCTTTAGCTTGCCTGACATTGACGTTGCCTGCGCTTTGGGCGAGTTGTTTGAACGCGGGGCACGGTTTTTCTCCTCAACCAAACCGCCTCGAGGGGATCTTTTGGATTTTTATGTCGAGAGCGCGCATTACCTGTGGCATGAAACGGCACTTCTTTATGAGGACGTTACCGTAAATTATCCCGACATTATTGAAGACTCGGTTCTGGCCGCGCGCGAGCATGTGGCCCAATTGATGGAGGAGGGGCATTGTTTCAAAGGTGTTGATGCTGATGGGGGGATTGTCCCTTATTCGTCCATTGACATATTTGATTATCGTTATCAAACGGCTTTCGATGGGTTTCCTCTCTCTCAGGCACGGGTGGCTTTGTCCTATCGTGAGGGGAAAGGCGTTGTGCCTTCTTTCAAACAAGCGGCGTATTGGGCCGGACTCGCGGCCCCGCATATCAACGAGCTCCCCAGGGTGGACGCTTCGGCTTTGTTTGATTTGATTGCTGAAATAAAGTTATCGGAGGCCCATGCCTCTGGACGGTACGCTGCCTCTTTTCCGACGGACGAATGTCGGACAGGCACGCCCGCCATTGTTAAAACAATATTTATAAGTCCGCCGCGTCCCAATTAACCGGCCTTATGGCGTAAGGTCAATGCACGCTCTGGGGATCCATTTCGTATTGGCGCAGGGTGACGAAGGCGGTGTCACGGTCCATGACAATGGTCAACAGAGTGCCATCGGCAGCGTGCACGACGTGAACCTTGCGGCCATTGATCGTAACAGGCCGGACATAAGCCATGGTCTCAAGGCCGAAGATCGCCAAATCTTCGCGGGACATGGAATGGTCTTTGTGTGACTCGAACATGTTTGACTCCCGATACGACTCATTCTACCTTGATATAGTCAACCAATTATTAATAATTGGTCGTTCATATGGACATTAGTTGCGAATCAACGCGCTTGGGTCATTAAACTTGTGGAGAAGACATGACGGATAAAATCCTGTACTGGGTGACGACGATTTCGTCGGGCCTTGCCCTTATTTTGTTAATCATCAACCTGACTATGATTTCGGGGAACCAGTCAATTCAGGGTGATATCAACCAGAAACAAATGGTCATCAATACGGCCCAGACGGTTGCCGTTTTGAACAAGCAGCTTTCGGAAGCTCTGTACAGTGCTTCGGTCAAGAATAACGACGAGAGCCTTCGCGAGCTTTTGACAACTCAGGGCTTCACGTTGCCGACCGTGGCCGATAAGCAGGGTGCTTCGAAGGTGGCACAGGATACGCAGGAGACAAAGAAGCCTGCTGCTGTCAATGCCAAGAAGACCTCCAAGAGTTCAGAAGAGGAGTAAGGACAAATGGTTTCGAGTTCCGATCGCGTATCATCAACGCAAATGCTGGTTCCCATGACAATCATGGCCCTTACCGTCGCCCTGTTTTTTGCCTATCAGCTGACCCAGATCATGAATGATCGTTCGTCGCTGAATGTCATGACTGGACGCATTGAAGCCCCTTACAACGACAGCCAGAAGCTGAACAACCAGTTCGGTGGCTTGGTCGTCGGCACCAAGAAGCTGGCCGAGCAAGGCAATGCTTCGGCGAAGGAAATCGTCAAGCGTCTTGAACAATTGAATATCATCCAATCCGAACAGCAACAGCAGCCTGCTGCCAGTGCCGTTCCGGTGAAGGATGAAGAAGTCAAGGGCCCGGTCAAGCCGTAAGCGACAACCGGATTCCCGACGATAAAGAAAGGGGCACCGTTCGGTGCCCCTTTTTTGTGTTTAGGCTATTTCCCTTCGCTGCGCCTGACTTGGCGGATGGGGGCGCAGTTGGCCGCCTCGGCGCGGCAGCAGCGGACGGCCATTTCGGGATCGC
>JAQUHK010000079.1 GCA_028683655.1 Alphaproteobacteria bacterium | reverse complement strand
AACCCTTCTTCAAAGTGCAGATGTAACACCTGGCCCTGCATCACCCTCCCCCCCCCTTGGGGAGGGTGATTAAAGGGAGGAAACAGGAAAAACACCGAGACTCAGCCTTCGGAATGCCACATACGCGCGTTTTAAGGGGGCGTAGAGCCCTGTTCGGACCCTGCCCGCTATCCCCCTACATGCCTGACTCCAAAACGCTTGTACGGGCATTTATGCTCATTTTAGAGCTATTTCACGTTTTGTTCTCTTTTGGGGTCGCAGGTATGGTTAATGCCCCCCCCGTCTTCTCCTTAAACGCGCACAGGTCACGCACGAGGCAGGCGGCGCAGTCGGGCTTCTTGGCTTTGCAGACATAGCGGCCATGCAAGATCAGCCAATGGTGCGCATGACGCAGCCACTTGTCGGGAATAACTTTGAGCAAATTCGCTTCGACCTCGTCGGGCGTTTTGCCGCTGGCAAGACCTGTGCGATTGGCGACGCGAAAAACATGCGTGTCCACGGCCATCGTCGGCTGACCGAACGCGACATTCAAAACGACGTTTGCCGTCTTGCGCCCCACGCCAGGCAGCGCGACAAGCGCGTCGCGATCTTCCGGCACCTGTCCGTCATACTTGTCCACCAAGACTTGCGAGAGCGCGATGATGTTCTTGGCCTTGTTGTTGAGCAGATTGATGCTTTTGATATAGGTCTTCAGCCCCTCTTCGCCGAGCCTGAGCATCGCTTGTGGCGTCGTGACTTTTTTGAAGAGCGGCGCGGTCGCCTTGTTCACGCCCGCATCCGTCATCTGGGCCGACAAAACGACGGCAACCAAAAGCGTATAGGGATTGACATAATCCAGCTCGCTCTTCGGCTCTGGCCTTAGCGCGGCAAGGCGCGAGAAAAACTCATTGATCGCCTGCGTCTTCATCTTTAGCCTCTTAAAAAAAAGGAAAGGTCACCCCATGCTGACTTTTAGCACACAAGCCCCCGATCTTGTCTATTGCGGCGAGGCGCAGCATCCCGCTCTCGGTCTTTTGCTGCTTGGCATGACAGCGGAGAAAAACCTGTGCCGCCTAAGTTTCTGCACCACGCCTTCGGCTGTCCAAAAGACGCTGAATGCGTGGCACAGAGAATGGCCACGCACGCGCTTTGAGAAAAACCAGTCCTTCATCACGACAAACGCGCCGCGTTTCAAAAGCGCAGACTTGCCGGACATCCTTCTTGTCGGCACACCGTTTCAGCATCGCATCTGGGCAGCGCTTTTGGATATTCCCTGTGGCCAAACATGGACCTATGGCAAACTGGCCGCGCATATCGGCAACCCCAAAGCCGCCCGCGCCGTCGGCACGGCGCTGGGAGCCAATCCTGTGCCGCTTCTTGTTCCTTGCCACCGCGTTCTCGCGAGCCAAGGCATCGGCGGCTATACAGGCGGGTTGCCGCTGAAGAGAAGATTGCTGGCGACTGAAGGCGTAGCTTAATCCACGACAAGCTGATCCATCGCTTCGGAAGGAGTCGGTGTGCGGGGGCGACCAACAATCTGCGCAGGAACGCCAGCAACGGTCACATGGGCGGGCACGTCTTTGAGAACGACGCTCCCCGCTGCGATGCAAGCCCCCTCGCCCACGCGGATGTTGCCCAGAATCTTGGTGCCCGCGCCGATCATCACGCCACGCCCGATCTTGGGGTGACGGTCGCCTGTCTCGTTGCCCGTACCGCCCAGCGTGACGCCATGCAGGATCGAGACATCATCTTCGATCACCGCCGTCTCGCCAATCACAACGCCCGTCGCATGATCCATCATCAGCCCGCGTCCCAGACGCGCCGCCGGATGAGCATCCACACCAAAGACCAGCGAAGCGCGGCTTTGCAAGAACAGAGCCGTATCCTGCCTGCCGCTCTGCCACAGCGCATGGGCGAGGCGATGCGCCTGAATCGCGTGATAGCCTTTGAAGAACAGGAAGGGGCGCAGCAGCCCACCCGCCGCCGGATCACGCGCCTTGACTGCCGCTAAGTCATAGGACGCTGCGACAGACAGGCTCTCGTCCTTCGTGTGCAGTTCAGCAAACAGAGCGGCGAGGCTCGCCTCATCCGCGTGCACTCCGGCAAGATGGGAAGCCAGCAAGCGCGGCAACGCCTCATGCAGGCCCGCCCCGCCGCCAAGAGTGCGGACAAACCTGTCGAGGGGCTCAAGCCCCGCCGTAAAGAACTGCGCTTCGTTTTGAAGAGACGGCCAGACAGAAGCGGCCAGAGAAGAAGAAATGTTCATGTCGTCACCTTGAAGCAAAAAGAAAAACAAACAGCCTTGCGCTCACCCGACTTAACAACAGGGGCAACAACAACAGCTTGCTTTCAAGGCGATATACGACATTGTGAACCTTATCCTTTAACTTACGAGGGTATTTTGACCGAAAACCACCCCGCCCGTCAAGCGGTGATTAGTTTCAGCTAGGTTTCATCAGGCAAAGAGGCTATGTTGCCTTAAAATTTCATTCTTTTTTTGATGGAACCATGTTTCTTTTTGAACCGCCTTTTTCTTTACCCACACAGCGCCATCAAGGGCAAGCCGTCAAACGCTCCAAAAGTTTGACCAAAGGTATCGACGGTGCGATCAGGGAATTTAACAAAGCCCTGCAAAAACTCTATGCCGGATTCGATGCGCTCTCGCGGCGCGAGGATTTGTATTTCCTCTATAGCTATGACAACCAAGGTCCCTGCGTGCGGCTTGAAAACAACTCGATCTTTCATGTGATCGTGGTGCCGAACCTTTTTGCCCCCGCGCTCGCGCCTGCGCCGTTCAGAAAACAGGCGCAAAAAGCACCACTTTCTCCTACCTTCCTTCTGGAAGAAAACCGGTTCCACAGGTCTCTGGCTTCCAGAATAGATGAAGTGAATCAAAAACTCTGGAATCTGGAACCGGACAAACGCATTCCCGCGATTTTGCACACGCTTGCCACACACGCCGTGCGAAAGAAGACGCTGGCGTTATAGGATTTCTTAAACCCCCAGCATATCCTTGACCTTTTCGAAGAAGCTTTCGCTTTCGGGGTGGGTTTTGGTTTTCTCGGACTCGATGGCGAATTCTTCGAGGATTTCTTTTTGACGCTTGGTAAGGCGCGAGGGCGTTTCGACCATCAGCTCGACATAAAGATCGCCGCGCGAGGCACTGCGCAGCACCGTCATCCCCTTGTGGCGCAGGCGCACCTGATGCCCGCTTTGCGTGCCCGCCTTCACCTCGACCTCGGCGGTTGAGCCATCAATCACGGGCACGGAGACTTTGCCGCCCAGTGCCGCCATCGTCATCGGAATGGGCACGCGGCAGTGAAGGTTCGCACCGTCGCGCTGGAACAACGGATGGCCTGCGACGCTCAAGATCACATAGAGATCGCCCGCGCGTCCGCCGCGCATTCCGGCCTCGCCCTCGCCAGACAGGCGAATACGCGTACCGCTTTCGACGCCTGAGGGGACCGAGACGACCAGCGTGCGCTCCTTGCGGGTGCGACCGACGCCTTGGCAATTCTTGCACGGGTCCTTGATGACCTTCCCCGCGCCTTGGCAGGTCGGGCAGGTGCGCTCAATCGAGAAGAAGCCTTGCTGCATCCGCACGCTGCCATGCCCGTCACAGGTGGAGCAGGTCACGGGCGACGTTCCGGGAGCTGTGCCTTGTCCATTGCACACATCGCACGAGACAAGCGTAGAAACCTTGATGGTTTTCTCGGCCCCATTAAACGCTTCATCCAGCGTTATGTTCATGTCATAGCGCAAATCCGCGCCGCGCTGTCCCGCCTGATCCGGTCCGCGCCGCCGACCGCCGCCGCCCAGAATCTCGCCGAACATTTCCTCAAAAATATCGCCAAAGCCTCCGGCAAAATCAAAGCCGCCCGCGCCGCCGCCAAAGCCGCCACCGCCCATGCCGCCTTGCTCAAACGCCGCGTGGCCATAACGATCATACGCGGCGCGTTTGGTATCATCGCGCAACACGTCATAGGCTTCGTTGATTTCCTTGAACTTGTGTTCGGCCTCTTTGTCCCCCTGATTTTTATCAGGATGGTACTTCATCGCCATCTTGCGATAAGCCTTTTTCAACTCGTCCTGCGAGGCCGTGCGCGACGCGCCAAGCAATTCATAGTAATCTGATTTGGACACCGTACACCCTATTCCCTTAAGCTTTTAACCGGCACGAAGTAATGCGTTTGATATTTCGCACGAAGTTTCTCCATCACGCCATTGTCGATCAGGATTTGAAGGGCAACATTCATCATTGCCGTCAACTTCGGATCGGCAAAGGCCATCACATGAGGCATAGTCCAACCAGACGGAACACCTTCCACCATGTGGATCTGCTCCAGATTTACTTCCCTGTATCCTGCAACTTCATCTGGATCATAGATAATCAAATCCACCTTTTTCGTTATCAGCGCCAGCACATATTCAGCGTCCCGAACCCCTTGCGGCAAGGACACCACCTGAGCATCCGGTACGTTTTCCTTGACCCACTTATAGGAAGGAGCTCCATCAATAACAGCAATCTTTACATCGGTTTTATTGATCAAATCAAAACGGCCATCAAAACGCTTATCATTGGCGCGAGCAAAAAAATGCGGTCCACTGTAAAAAATCGGGCGCGAAAGATGGAGGTTACGCACCTTGGCCGCATCTGCCCACATGGACGTACACACGCCGTCATAACGGCCCGTCTTGAATCCTTCACCAATGGTGTCCGAGCGGACTGCCTCAGTCCATTTGGCTGGGAACCAGTCTGACCTCCTAGTAGAAGCGTCACGCGAGCTGACTTCCTCAATCCATTCAATTTTCAGACCCGCAACTTTCCCAAGCTCGTTCATAAGATCATAATTGATACCTGTCGGCTGTTTGTTTCCACTCTCAAGCCCTTCGAGATAATAATACGGTTTCCAATTCACATAACCGCAACGCAAGACCCCTGTGTCGCGCACACGTTCATAGGCCGAAACGGCCTGCTCCACTTTTGGCTTGGTTCCGTCAGAAGACAGAAGGTTCGTTTTTGCACCAATTGCAAGACCCACAACAACAGCGAGAACGATAAGCAGAAATTGTTTCATTTCTCTTCCTTTCGGTTTAGCTCCGGCACCAAGGCCTGCACAGCAAGCCAGTGGGCGCGATTGAGTTGGGCGGCTTGGATGTCGTTAAAGCCAACCCATGCGACAACGTCGCCTTCAGGATTGAGCCACCTCGCCCCAATCTCTTGCGCACGATCAAAGGCATAAAGGAAAAAGGTCTGGTCGTAAATCCAGAACTCGTCTTGATCCTCGGCATAAAAACCGCGCACCTGATGATGCTGGGCCAAGGGGCCAGAGACAGGCACGAAAGGAAGGCCTGTTTCCTCGCCCCATTCTCGCGCGGCTGCTTGCAAAAGGGTTTCGCCTTCGTCAACGCCGCCTCCGGGCAAATCGGGAATCCCGCCCGCAAATGAAGGCCAAAGAAGCAACAGCGAGTCTTTGGATTTGGGAACAATCCATGCTCCTGTACGCGGTTTGACAACCGAATGCGTACGTGGCGTCACAAGGACGCCACGACGATCGTAAAAAAGGATGGGTTCACTGTTCATCGGGGAAGCTTTACTTCTCTTCCTTGACTTCGCTGAACTCGGCATCGACGACGCCGTCATCCTTGGGGGCTTCGCCGCCCGCAGAAGCACCAGCAGCACCGGCTTCCTGTTGCTGTTTGTACATGGCCTCGCCGATTTTCATGGCGGCTCCTGTCAGCGCGTCCGTCTTCGCCTTGATGGTTTCACCATCGCCGCTGTCCAGCACGCTCTTAAGGTCGGCAATTGCGGCCTCGACCGCGCTCTTGTCCGCTGCGTCAACCTTGTCGCCAGCTTCCGAAAGCGACTTCTCCGTCGTGTGGATCAGCGCGTCGGCATGATTACGCGCATCGACGGCCTCGCGGCGTTTCTTGTCTTCCGCCGCATTCGACTCGGCTTCCTTGACCATACGCTGGATGTCCGCATCCGACAGACCGCCCGAAGCTTGAATCTTGATTTGCTGCTCCTTGTTCGTCGCCTTGTCCTTGGCCGTCACATGCACGATGCCGTTGGCGTCAATGTCAAACGTCACCTCAATCTGAGGCACCCCACGCGGCGCGGGCGGAATACCCATCAGGTCGAACTGACCGAGCAACTTGTTATCCGCCGCCATCTCGCGCTCGCCTTGGAAGACGCGGATCGTCACCGCGTTCTGGTTATCGTCCGCCGTAGAGAACACCTGACTCTTCTTGGTCGGGATCGTCGTGTTGCGGTCGATCAGGCGTGTGAACACACCACCCAGTGTCTCGATACCCAGCGACAGAGGCGTAACGTCCAGCAACAGAACATCGCGCACATCGCCCTTCAAAACGCCGCCCTGAATGGCCGCACCAACGGCTACGACTTCATCGGGATTCACGCCACGATGGGGTTCACGCTCGAAGAAGCTCTTCACCGTCTCGATGATCTTGGGCATACGGGTCATGCCGCCAACAAGGATCACCTCGTCAATCTCGCCAGCCTTCAGGCCAGCATCCGCCAAAGCCTTGCGGCAAGGCTCAACCGTGCGCTGAACCAAGTCATCCACCAACGCTTCCAGCTTGGCGCGAGTCAGCTTGACGCTTAAATGCTTCGGGCCCGTCTGATCCGCCGTGATAAAGGGCAGGTTGACTTCCGTCTGCACCGAGGAAGAAAGCTCGATCTTCGCCTTTTCCGCAGCTTCCTTCAGGCGTTGCAAAGCCAGACGGTCGTTGCGCAGGTCGATGCCTTGCTCTTTCTTGAACTCGTCGCACAGGAAATCCATGATGCGGGTATCAAAATCCTCGCCGCCGAGGAACGTGTCGCCATTCGTGGATTTGACTTCAAACACGCCGTCACCGATCTCAAGGACCGACACGTCGAACGTGCCGCCACCAAGGTCATAAATCGCGACGGTGCCCGTCTTCTTCTTTTCAAGGCCATAGGCGAGGGCCGCAGCCGTCGGTTCGTTGATGATGCGCAGAACCTCAAGCCCCGCGATCTTGCCCGCATCCTTGGTCGCCTGACGCTGGCTGTCGTTGAAATAGGCGGGAACGGTGATGACGGCCTGTGTGACCTTTTCACCGAGATAGGCTTCCGCCGTTTCCTTCATCTTCATCAGGATGAAAGCCGAAATCTCGCTGGGGCTGTAATTCTTGCCGCCGCAATCGACCCAAGCGTCGCCATTGCCGTTCTTGACGATCTTATAGGGGACCAGATTAATGTCTTTTTGAACCATCGGGTCATTAAAGCCACGGCCAATCAGGCGCTTGATGGCAAAAAGGGTGTTTTCAGGGTTGGTCACGGCCTGACGCTTGGCACTTTGGCCGACGAGGCGTTCACCACTGGGCGAGAAAGCCACAATGGACGGGGTTGTATTGGCCCCTTCGGCATTCGGGATCACCTTGGCGGTCGAGCCTTCCATAACTGCAACGCACGAATTGGTGGTGCCGAGATCGATACCGATAACTTTAGACATGTTTTTTCCTTCCAGATCATAGTGTTACACTGTCACCTAGAGACAGCGTCCTTGAAACCTTGATTGTTATATAGGTACGAATTAAGCCGCTGCAATGGGCAAGGTGAAACTTTTTACCCGGACCCCAAAAAAGGGGCGGCCTCCTTGAGAAGCCGCCCCTTTTTAGTAAACAGATTCACTCTGTGCGACCTCAGGCCCTGACGGTTCTGAGGAACTTTTCAACCTCACCGCGCAAAAGGTCTGCGTTTTGCGAAAGGTCGCCCGCGGAAGCCAATACCTGTTCCGCCGCTGCCCCCCGTCTGGGTCGAAGCATTAGTCACCGTCACGATGTTCGCGGAGACATCATGTGTCCCTTCAGCCGCCTGTTGAATATTGCGGGCAATCTCGCGCGTGGCCGCGCTTTGCTCTTCGACAGCTGCCGCAATGTTCGAAGATATGCTCCGCACTTGCTCGATGATCGTACCGATGGTTCCAATGGCCTTTACGGCATTGGCTGTCTCGGCTTGCACTTCGTTGATTTGAGAACCTATTTCCTCCGTTGCCTTAGCTGTTTGGCTGGCCAGATTCTTGACTTCGCCAGCCACAACGGCAAATCCCTTACCGGCATCGCCTGCGCGAGCCGCCTCGATCGTCGCGTTGAGGGCAAGCAAGTTTGTTTGGGCTGCAATGGCGTTAATCAGGTTGACAACTTCACCGATTTTGCTTGCTGCGGCAGACAATTTTTGAACCATTTCGTTCGTCCGCTGGCTTTCCTCGGCAGCGCGTTGCGAAACCTGCGCGGCTTCGGAGACACGACTTCCGATCTCAGTTGTCGAGGCAGACAGCTCTTCCGTCGCCGAAGCAACCGTTTCCACATTCGCGGAGGCTTCAGTTGAAGCAGCGGCCACCGTTGTCGCCTGAGCACTTGTTTCTTGCGCAATCCGCGCCATTTCCTCAGCCGTCCGCTGCATCTCCTGCGCCTGTGATGAAACATTATTCACAACGCCCATGACACTGGATTCAAAACGGTCTGCCAGATCAAGCATGGCTTGGCGTCTCTCCTGCGTCGCGCGTTCTTCGGCCCGAGCCTGCTCTTCGCGCATCGTTTCAACTTTCTTGGCATTCTCCTTAAAGACCTGAACAGCCTGCGCCATATGGCCAATTTCATCCTTGTTTTCGGTGTGAGGGATATCGACGCCAAGATCGCCATCGGCAAGTTGTCCCATAGCCTCTGTCATTGCCTTGATGGGTGACACAATCCCGCGACCGATAACAAAAGCAAAAAACAGCCCAACAAGAACAGCACAAGCACCCACAACCATCAAAATACGACGGGCTTCACTTGCCGAATCAGCCATCTGCTTTTCAGCCACAGCCATATCGGCATAAAGATCTTTGGTCAGGCTCGTTACATGATCTTGGATGCTTTGCCCACTAGCCCGAAGGATCTCAAGAGCTTTGGTGGCTTCGACGTCATCGCCGCGCACCCGAACCAGATAGTCCAACCCCTTGCGATACTCTTTTAAATCCTTCAGAGCACTCTCAACGCGCACCTTTCGTTCGGCCCGCCGAAACCCCGCTTTTGACTCTTCAAAACTGACCGCGAGCGAAGACAAGATTGTGTCAATTTCGGTGATCTCACCGCCCTTGAGCAGATAGAGCGTTACGGCACGGCGCGTGTCAATCAGACTGGACTTGGCGTCGAGAAGCTTCTCTGCCTGATGCGAGCGACGCGCAAATTCTATTTGCTCCGTCTCAGTGACGTTAATCTCGCGAACCGCAAAAAGAACCAGCCCAGCGAGGATAACAAGGATGAGGCCAAAACCTGAGGCAATCCGTGTGCCTATACGAATGTTTGCCGATAAACGCATTTGTACTGATCTCCTGTGGTGTAGAATTGCGCTGTAAAACAAAGTGTCCAACATAGCGGTTGAATACACGAAGATTTTTATATCAGTAGATCATGGTTAACAACCATTATTTTTTAAATAAAAACAGAACAAATCAAATACTAAATACATGGGTATTCGACTGAATATGAGAAAGTTACGGCAGAGAATTTGAATAAATATAATACTACTATGTTATCATGCTGTTGTTTATTGATATGGCAAATAAATTCTGGGGTGCCATGATCAGCTTCCAACTCTTGATTGACCTTTTCTTAATCCACCTATTTTAAAATATTGTTTGTTTTGGTTTTTCCACATCAAGATCAGACAATGGACACGAAAATCACACCACAGATGATCTTTGAGAAAATCCCTGCTCTTGCCGCGCATTTCAGGATCGCTCTTAATATGCGCAAATCGCGGGAAAAGGTGCGCGTTCTTGTTGTCGAAGACCAGCTTTTCTCGCGCAAAATCCTGACCGAGCTTCTTCAAAAGGACTTCCTTGTCGATGCGGCGGCCTCAGCGAAAGAAGCCATGCGACTCTATATGGAAAATGCGCCGGATATTGCCCTGCTCGATATCGAACTGACCGACGATAGCGGTCACACGCTGGCCCGCTTCATCAAAGC
>JAQUHK010000078.1 GCA_028683655.1 Alphaproteobacteria bacterium | reverse complement strand
GTCGGGCCATGTTTTCGCTTTTATGATGGTATTCTCGCGCCTTGGCTCGGGCATGATGATGTTTCCGGGTTTTGGCGAGGCGTTTGTTTCTTCGCGCATTCGAATGATGTTTGCGCTGTCGCTCTCTTTCCTTGTTTATCCTGTCGTGATGCCTTTGGTACCCGCCATGCCCGCCAGCCCGGCAGAGCTTATTCGCATGATGGGCGTCGAGATTTTGGTTGGGCTTTTTTTCGGCTCGGTCATGCGGCTTATCATGGATATTACCGAAACGGCGGGGGCGGTGATCGGGATGGAGCTGGGGCTGTCCAACGCGATGATGCTCAACCCGACCTTGGGCGCGCAGAGCGCGCTGCCTGCCGCTTTTTTGGGAACGGCGGCGGTGGTGCTCTTGTTCATCACAGGGTTGGACCATCTTTTGTTTCGCGCGCTTATGGATACCTATAAGCTTTTTCCGGTGGGGCTTGCGCTGCCACTAGGGGATATGGCCCAGACCTTCACCTCGCTGATGGCGCGATGCTTTACCGTGGCGATCCAGCTTTCCTCGCCGTTTATGGTGATGGGGCTTTTGGCTTACGTCGCCATCGGCATCATGCAAAAACTGATGCCGCAGATTCAGCTTTTCCTGATCGTCCTGCCAGCGCAGATTTGGGGCGGTTTGTTTGTCTTTAGCCTGTGCGTCGCCGTGATGCTGGAGCAATGGCTCCGTGTTTACGATCAAGCGGTCGTCGAGCTTTTTGTTCGGTAGGAGGCCACAATGGAAGACGCCGAACAAGACCAAAAAACAGAAGACCCTTCCGCCAAACGCCTGACCGAAGCGCGGGACGAAGGGAACGTATCGGTCAGCCGCGAGCTGTCGTCGTGGTTCATGCTGATCGGTATTTTGATCGTTCTGGCGTGGACGGCACCGTCCTTGGCCAACCAGATGCGGATCGCTTTTCGTGTCTTTCTTGAAAAACCAGAACAGATTTCTATTGAAGGCGGCGGGCTTCAAGATGCGTTTCTGGGCATTGCCGAGGTCACCGTTTTTCCGGCCATCCTGACTTTCGGCATTTTATGGATCATGTCCATTTTGGGCACGATGATTCAAACAGGGTTCTTTGTGAATACTGCGAGTTTGAAGCTGGACATTATGAAGCTGTCGCCCATGCGCGGTCTTAAAAAGCTTTTTTCGATGAACTCGATTTCAGAGCTGGTGAAGAGTTTTTTCAAGCTGGTTGTGCTGGGCTATCTGACTTATGTTGTACTCAAGCCCGTTTTTGACAAGGTTCCCCAGTTGCCGACTTTTGGGCTTGCGGACTCGCTTGTTTTTTTGGAAGACAATGCCGTTCATTTGCTCACGATCCTGATGATCCTGATCAGCGTTATTGCTGTCGCCGATGTGCTTTATACGCGCTATCAGTATTTCAAGAACCTGCGCATGACCAAGCAGGAGGTCAAGGACGAATACAAGCAGACGGAAGGCGACCCGATGATCAAGTCGCGCCTGCGGTCGATCCGTATTGAAAAAGCGCGTCGCCGCATGATGTCCAAGGTGCCCGATGCCAATGTTGTGATCACCAACCCGACCCACTATGCCGTTGCCCTTCACTATGACGGTACGAAAATGGCTGCGCCGGTTCTGGTTGCCAAGGGCGCGGACCGGATCGCCCTGCGTATTCGCGAAGTGGCTGAGGAAAACGAGGTCCCGATCGTCAGCAACCCGCCTTTGGCTCGCGCCTTGTTCGATACCGTCGATTTTGATCAGCCCATCACGCCTGAGCATTATCGGGCGGTTGCCGAAGTTATCTCCTATGTCTATAAGTTGAAGAACAAGCGTTAAAAAGAAAGAGTGTTTTATGTCCAAGATTTCGTTGATTTTGGCTTCGGCCTCGCCGCGACGGCTGTCGCTTTTGGCGGATATCGGTATCGTGCCGGACAGGGTCGAGCCTGCCGATACCGATGAAACGCCCCACCGGGCCGAAAAGCCGTCCGATTTGGCGTGGCGGCTGGCTTATGAAAAGGGAGCCTTGGTGGCGCAGCGCAATCCCGAAGCTTTGGTTCTTTCTGCCGATACTGTTGTGGGATGCGGGCGGCGTATCCTGCCCAAGGCGGAGACGCCGGAAGACGTACGGGCGTGCCTGAGCCTGCTTTCAGGACGGCGGCATCGCGTGACGACGGCGGTGTGCCTGTTCGCCCCGAATGCCAAGGTGTGCCGGAAGCGGTCCGTCAGTTTTGTGACCTTCAAGCTGATGACTCCCCAAGAGATCGACGCTTATGTTGCGTCTGGTGAGGGGATTGGCAAGGCGGGCGGCTATGCCATTCAGGGGCGGGCGGCGCGGTTGATCCGTCAGATTGGCGGTTCCTATTCCGGCATCGTCGGGTTGCCTCTTTTCGAGACGGGGCAGCTTCTTTGCGCGGCTGGGGTGCTGTGATGGCGGCGGTTATAACCTATGACGAGAAGGATGGCTGGGGCCGTGCGGCTCTGTGGCGTGGGAAGGTTCTGACGGACCTTTTTGTGGACTCGCTGGATGATCCCGACAAGACCGGGGCTTTTTATCGCGGCAAAGTCGGTCGCGTGAAAGAGGGCCAGAAGACGGCGTGGCTTGAGGTTGGTGATGGCCAGCGCGTTTATGTCGAGAGCAAGAATCCTTTGCAAAGCGGCAGCCTTGTGACCTGCCGGATCAAGAGCGATTTACGCGGCGGGAAGGCACCGCAGGGTGTGATCGTGAAGGGCGAGGCTGACGGAGCCTTGGGGCTTATCACGCCACCGCCAAGGCCGTGGCAGCGGGCGATAGAAGCTCTTGCGGCAGGCGAGAAGGCTTCGCTTGTCTTTCAGGGGCAGGCCTTGTGGACCTCTTTCGAGGGCGACTCTTTTCCCCAGATCAAGGCGAGCCTCAGAGAGGGAGGCAAACCCGTTCATCCCGATCTTGATGATCAGATTGACGTACTCTCTTCGCCAATGGCTGCGCTTGCCGGGGGAGCTTCTCTGATCATTGAGCCGACGCAGGCTTTCGTGGCGGTCGATGTCAATGGTGGAGAGGGTGGCAACGCGCTGTCGATCAATTTGCTGGCGGTGCGTGAACTCGCGCGGCAAATCAGGTTGCGCAATCTTGGCGGCATAATCTTGGTGGACTGCCTGAAGATGGACTCGCGCGCCGACAGCTCGAAGCTTGTGAATGCGTTTGCCCGTGCCGCCGCCGGTGATCCGGCCAAGCCCTATGCGGCGGGAATAACCAAGCTGGGGATTTTGGAAATTGTGCGGCCTCATGCGGGGCCTTCGTTGTTCCCCGCTTGCTTGAAGGGGCGTGCCTGATGAGCAATACGGCGAAACGCTGCCCACTTTGCGGCCAGAAGCTTGAAAAAGCCAGCGACGTTTTTTGTTCTGAGCGATGCAGCTTGATCGATCTCGGTAACTGGCTGGGGGAGAAATATGCTGTGCCAGCCGAGCCGGACGATGAAGACGGTTTGGGGCTTGAAGACGATTCCGCGACCTAAAAAAACCGGCCTGAGCGGGGCAGGCCGGTTTTTCGTTACAATAACGCGAAAAGCTTATTCAGCTGTTTGCGTGCCTGTGCTCTCGGTGGCCGGTTCTTCACTGGTCGTTTTCTTGGCCTTGGCTTTCTCGGCTTTGGCCTTGTGAGCCTTCTTGGCCTTCACTTCCTTGGTTGCTGTGGCTTTGTGAGCCTTCGCAACTTCCTGCTTTGTTTCCTTGGCAACGGCTGCGGGAGCCTCATCAGAGGATGTCGCAACAGGCGTATCATTGATGGTCAAGTCGGACTCTTGCGCAAACGCAGGAGCGGACAGAGCGAATAGTACGGCCAGGGCCAGAAAGGTCTTCTTCATAGGGAGCCTCATAAAGAGAGTTGCCCGAACAACGTCTTGTCATCCGGATGCTTAAATCTTCATCCTGAATTATGGCAGGATAAGGACGGCAAAACGGCGTTAGTGAAACATTAACGGGCTGTCTCATAGCCTCTTGACTATGAAAAAAATCGCTTGTTTCAGCCTTGTCGGCTTCGTTTTGTTGACTGCTGCCTGCGCGCCTTTGTGGCGACAGAGTGGAGCGGGGTTGGCTGTACAGGCTCCCGCACTTGGCACGACGGGGGAGAGCTGGTGCTACAGAACATTGGGCGCTGTCGAGTGCTATGCGGCCCCTCAGCGGCTGCCTCCCGAATCGCTGTTTAGCGTTTATCCACCCGATCGCTATCCGTCTTCACGCGAAGACTACGCTAAAGCTTTGGCCGAGGCCGAGGGCAAGGTGACCGAAGCCAAATAGGCTAGGCGTTGCCCACCTTCAGGTTTGGGGCAGGCTTGTTTCACAGTGGGAAAGCGAGATGGGGAGAACGGTGTCGAGCGGCGGCATAACCGTTTCGTCAGCCCCCAGGCTATCGCACAGCGTCGTCGTTTCCTGTTTCGACTGACGCCATGGCCGCTCAAGCGACGGAACGCCAAGCTCGAAGCCTTGAAGAAGGTCGACCTTTTCGCCGCGTAGCCACTGGGCGGTTTCCTGATCTTCGATCCCCTCGGCCACAGACTTGAGCCCCAGCCCTCGGGCCATAGCGATCAGCATACGCACAAGATGTTGTTGTTCGTTGTTGGTTGTGACGTTGATCAGCAAATCACGGTCAATTTTCATGATGGCGAAGTCCAGATCACGCAAGTGACGGATGGAGGTTGTGCCCGCGCCAAAGTCATCAAGCGCAACATCGCAGCCGACATTATTGAGGGTGTCGAGCAATTGACGGATTTTCTCGATATCCTGAACCGCGATCGTCTCTGTGATTTCGATGATCAGGCGGTTGGCGACATCGGGTTTGTTTTCCAGTTTGCTTCTCATATAGTCCGGCCAGTTAGGCAAGCAGGCGGTTAGTCCCGAGATATTGACCGCAAGATGCAGCGTCTCGCAATACTCAAGCTCGGCGATGGCGAGAGCAAGCACATGCTTGTCGAAATCGGGCGCAAGACCCATTTGCTCGACAACGGGGATGAAGTCTCCGGCAGGAAGCGGTGAGCCATCCTCGTTGAACAAACGCGAGAGAACTTCGTAAAAAGCCGTTTCCCCTGTCGTCGCATCGATAATCGGCTGGAAGGCCAGTTTGACCTGATCGGTTTTAAGGGCCAGCTTGACGTGTTCGGCAATGTTCAATACGGCGCGGTTCTGGGCAGCACGGCGGCGCGATTCGCTGTATGCCACCCGATTGCCACGGCCCATCAAGTGCGCTTCGTGAAGGGCTTGTTCGGCGTGGATCATCACTTCCGCCGCGTCGCCATGTGTGTCACCAAGCTCGACGGTGCCGATGCAAACGGACATGTGTAAGCAAGCCGCGCCCGCCGAAATGGCATGATCGTGGAAGCTCGCCAAAATGCGGGCGGAGAGCGTATCCATATCCTTGACCATATCGGGCAGGACGATGCCGAACATGTCCCCGCCGACGCGGCCGACAAGCGCGCGCGTGGGGCAAAGATCGTTCAGCCTGTCGGCGGTGGCACAGATCAGTTCATCGGCAGTCTTAAGGCCCATGGCCTCATTGACGAAAGCCAGTTTGTCGATGCCGACGACCATATAGCCGCTGTTTTTACAGTTCAGGCGCGAGCCAGATAAAATCTTGTCCAGCACCGACAAAAGGCACAAACGGTTCGGACGGCCCGTCAGCGGATCGCGATCAGGGCTGTTGTACAGAGCTTGTGGGTCTTCGTCGCTTTTGCGAATGACGCGCAGAAGGCCTTGCTGGCGCACAGGGCGGCCTTGTTCAAAATCGGTCGTCCCGTGCGCTTGAACCCACAGGAGCTGCCCATCGCCGCCGCGCAAGCGGAATTCATGATCGAAACGTGGTGGTGGTTCGCTGAAGATAAGGTGATGATCGCTGGGCAAAACGTGTGTCGAATATTCAAGGGCGTTTTGAGGCGGGAGCGATTGTTCAGTTCCAAATAACAAAGGCCAAGGGCCGAACCACATGATCTGGTCGGTCACCATATCCCATTGATAGCCGACATGGCCGGAAGCCGTAATGATGTCCGCAATCGAGCCTATTGTAGCTTTATCATTTGTCATTATGTCGCTTTACAACTGCCTGAAACAAAACCTTTACGGTGCCCAGATTACGCCTTCATCCTTAATATTCGATAAAACAACAAAAAGTGACAAGTGTAGGCAGAATCAGGGCGGCCGGGCTGTTTCTTAAATCATTTTTTACCAACCTTACCGTTTCACCTGATCTTAAATTTAAAGGTGTATAAGGAGGGCATAGTACTCTGTTTTTGAAAAGAAATTAAAATGGCTCAGTTGAAATCTGTTTTAGCTCCCCTACAAAAGACATGGCGCGCTGCCACAGAACTTTTGACGCGCCCCGATGGCGGTGGCCCAACAGCTGCATTCTCCTTCACGCGTTTGATTGCAGCAGCTGGTTTGTCGCTCGCTCTTTTGCAAGGGTGCACCAGCACGCATCCTCTGGTGGAGAATAGCCAGTATCTTCCTGTCCCCAAGGACTTCACTTGTGTGGCACCATCACAGCTTCACACACTTTTTCCGGAACTTGATACAAGTTTCAAACAAGATTTTCCCGGATCGGAACGCATTTTTTTGGAAGCCGGGCGTATTGGAACGCAAATATGCAAGTCGCCCAGTGCGAGTGATTATTTAAACCCCGGGCTTGGAGACTTGATGAAGGAACAACATCCCAACGAAGGGATCGCAATGGCAGCTTATCTGCCTTCATATCATGTGGTTTTGGTTGAGAATATTCCTTTGGAAATGGATGCTTTTTTGCATGAGTTGCTTCACTCGATTCAGTTTGGTGATAAGGAAAAGATCAGTAATTCTTCACTTTTGATTGCTGAAAAAGATCCCGCTAAGAGAAAAGAAATGGCGCAGAAAATGTCCGTGGGTGTGAAGGCGGTTCAGAGTTTGGTTTTACATGACGCCGGAACAATGGCGATGCAATCGATCATGGAATACCGAAGACAACAACGCGCTCCTGATGCCGAGAGAGAAGACCTTCTTTTGGATAAAAATAACCCGAATGTTGTCCCGCAATTATACAGATTCCTAACTGAACAGATCAAAACAGATTCTTCACTTGTGAAGGAACTGGGGGATGAACGGACGATGCCGTCGGATCGGGTGCTGGATATGTTGATGACAGAGTTTGTTGAAAAGGCCTCAGCGTTTTATGCCATGCCGACTATGCGTCTATTGGCTGAACAAGTCAAAGCCGAGCAAGAAAACGCGAAACAAGGAAAAGATACGCCGCGCTTACAGATCGACACAGGGGCAGACCGCTATGCTTTGGGAGAGATACCCCAAATCGAGTTTGGGGCATTGACAAAGGAAAGCCAGTTCCCGCAAACACGCGAAAGCATCAATAGTCTTGGCGAAGTGCTGGCCTCTGCCCTCAAGTCGGTTGTCGTTTTGAACCAAGAAGGTGGGAAACTAGGCCTTGATGAAAAGAGAAGCCACTTAACAAATATAGAAAAACTTACGAGGCGTTATACGCGACACGCCGAGCCGTAGCTTGCTTTGCACTTGGAAACTGGTGCCCCCACACGGACTCGAACCGCGGACCTACTGATTACAAATCTGGGTCTTCGTGGCACGTTTATTCCTTTCTTTCAATAAGATAATCCACCCCATTTGTACTATTCATAAATCGTCATCAACGACCTAATGGGTTGATTTATATGACAGCGATTTTTGGCAATAGTACAGATTTAGGCGGCGAAAAAGCCGTTGCGAATGCTGTTGCCAAAACGAAAACGCCGCCACCTTTCAGCCTACGTCTGACTGCTGAAGAACGCAAACGACTTGAGTATGAAGCTGGCAGGATGCCGCTTGGTGCGTATGTCCGGTTGCGCTTGTTTGATACCGAGGCAACGCCTCGGCTGACGCGGGGCAGGGCACCCATTAAAGATCACAAGACGATTGCAGCGTTGCTTGCCAAGCTTGGTGATGCACGGCTTGCCAACAATCTTAACCAACTTGCCAAGGCGGTGAACAGTGGCTCTTTGATGGTGTCGCCCACCACGGATGATGACATTCATGCGGCCTATGTTGAAATCCACTGGATGAGGGAGCGGCTTATAGATGCCTTGGGTCTTCATGAGGCCAGCTATGATCCTTAAAGGTAACCAGAGGAGCGGAGCCAGACAACTTGCCACACACCTCGTGCGGGGCAAGGAGAACGAGCATATCGAGATTCACGGGGTACGTGGCTTTATGTCCGATACGCCGGATGGAGCATTTCAGGAAATGTACGCGATTAGCCAAGGAACGCGCTGCAAGCAGTATATGTTTTCCCTGTCTCTCAGCCCTCCTGAAGATGAAAGCGTCCCTGTGGGCGCATTTGAAGAGGCTCTGGCTATAATAGAGGAGCTGCTGGGACTATCCGGCCAGCCGCGCATTATCGTCTTTCATGAAAAGAAGGGGCGTCGTCACGCTCATTGCGTCTGGTCACGGATCAAGGCCGACACAATGACCGCGATTAACCTGCCGCACTATAAATTGAAGCTGAAGAGCATTTCCAAACAGCTATATCTGAAACACGGCTGGACACTGCCCCTTGGACTGCTGGATAGGAAAGACCGTAACCCGCTTAATTATACCTTGGACGAATGGCAGCAGGCGCGGCGGCACAAGGACGACCCCAAGGTCATCAAAGCCAAGTTCCAACATTGTTGGGCTACATCCAAAACGGCGTTGGTCTTTTTAAGGAAGCTGGAGAAGAAAGGTTATCTTCTTGCCCAAGGCGACAAGCGCGGCTTCGTCGCGGTTGATTATCGGGGTGAAGTTTATTCTCTAAGTCGCTGGATTGGTGCGACAAACAAAGAACTAAAGGCAAAGCTGGGGAGCCTCGATGAATTGCCCAGCGTTGCAGCAAGTAAGGCCATAATTGCCAAGCGTATGAACAAAACTCTGGATCGTTATGCCATTGAACTGTCCGAGCGTCTGAAGCAAGAGACCGCCGCCGTGCGTAATGAGCGCAATGTTATGACTGAACAACACAAGGCTGAACGGCAAGCCTTAAGGGAGGCGCAAGAAAAACGCAGGAACGTAGAAACCCGCGAACGATCAACCCGTATGCCACGGGGCATTAATGCCCTCTGGGAACTCATCACAGGCAAGTACTTTGCCCTACGCAAAAAGAACGAAAAAGAAACCGAGCGTTGTCTGCTTCGTGATAGGCAAGAACAGCAGGATCTGATCGACAAGCAACTTAAAACACGACGCGATTTGCGAAGATCAATAAATTTACAAAGAGCATACAAGCAGAGAGTTCAGGAAAGTTTGGCAGAGGACAGGCTGCTGGGGGCTGAGCTTCTGTCAGTTGTCCCCGTGCGCCCAACAAGATTCAATCAATGTCGAACAATCGGAGGAAGTAAAGCTCTACCTGTGTGAGTGTTCTGGATCACAATTATTTTGTTTCAGAAGGAATGATACATTTTTCCAGTAATTTTTCGCCGATGTTTGTTGCCTTATCGACTATTTTTTCAGCCAAATTCTGTATTGGCAACTTGTCACCATGTTTGCCGTCAAGAGTTTGTGATGCATTATAACTGACCGTATCAATGGTGGCATCCAAAAGCTTTTTAATAAGTTCATCGTCTTGATCTTTCAGTTCTGTAATTTGTTTCTTGAAACTCATATATGACTGAGAAAGTGCTGTTTTATGGGCGTATTCTTGTTGCAACCGTTGAGTCTCGCTTCGCAGTTTGGAAACGAAGAATGCAAACCAGATAATGGGGGCCGCAATGGAGAGCTTGACTAAAATATCGTGCAACATGGGGTGTTGCGGTGGCCCCGGTTTGTGAGACAGATTTTTAAAAAACTAAGAGAAAGTCCCGCGCCTTGGTTGAACGGCCTGTGCACGCAGTGCGTGATTTTATTATCAATATACCCCTCGCACCTGAAGAGTTGGCGTTAATTGGTTATTAAGGCGGGCGTGATTCAAGTTATTTATGGGAACACTGCTGACGCCGGAACAAAGGAACACGCTGCTGTACCGCCATCGTGGCGAG
>JAQUHK010000005.1 GCA_028683655.1 Alphaproteobacteria bacterium | reverse complement strand
ATAGCCTGCATCGCAAGATCATAGGCCATCAGCCGCATCGAGGTGTCTTCATCAATCTTGGCCTCGCCCAGACGGCTGAGCAACGCATCGCCGCCCATGCTCACGAAGAGCAGCAGAGCCACCAAACACACCCCCAGCAAAATCCCCCAGCGGCGCAAAGACCAACGCCGATGCACAGCCATGGCGCAAAAGAACCCGGCAACGCCAACCATCGAGCTGGCAATCCCGGCCCGTGAGCCCGTCAAAGCAAGGGCCCCCAAAAGCACCACCGGCAGGGCTAGCAGCGCAAAATCTTTCAGCCCCAGCGAGGCCGCAAAAGCCGCCATCTTCGATTGCCGCGCGAGCACGCGATCCTTGGGCTCGTAATGTTTGAAATGCTCCCACACCACGGCAAGCGCACACAAAAACCCGATCCCCGCATAAGCGGCATAGCTGTTCTTGTTCACAAAGGTCGAGGTCAAAAAGCCCTCATAGGCCCATTTCTTGTACCACAAAATCGTCGTGCCACCGCCCGCCTGTGCCACCAGCCCGTATAGCGCGTAAGCCGCCCCAGCCACAGCGAGTGCCTTCACAATCTGCCGCGCCCGCTTACGGTCACGCCCCGCGACGAAAGCCAGCAGGAAACAGGCCATATAGCTCAAGAACCGGATCAACGCTTCGGGCAGCAATCCCTTGTCAATGGCCATCGCGCTCTTCATCTGGCCCAGCACGCCCATCGCTTCCGCCCACAACGGGTGATGTGTCGTCACCGGCATCCATGACGCGTTTTGGAGAAAGGCCCAGACAACGACGATTGAAAAACACCCCATCGCCATCCAAAGCCTTTTACGCGGCGCATCGCCACCAGAGGGCAGGCGATCTTTTTCCTCCCAGACCATCAGCCCGAGAAAAACGCCCATCGCGACGGCAAACAAATCGGAAGCCCACGGACGGTTCCCGCCGAACGGCAACGGCAACAAGCACAAAAACGCCACGAACCCGCCAAGCCAGAACGGCATCTTGGACACGGCATGAGAAGATGCTGACTGAGGACTGGTCTTGGCCTGCTTCACTGGGGGCATGGTCTTGTCTCCTGCGTTGCCCGTCATCAAAAACAATCAAAAAAAAGGGCCGGCTCCAAAAGAGCCAGCCCTTTATCTTTAGCAGCAAGCTCTTAAGCCTAGCTTACTGTAATGGTTTTTTCGCCTTTATGCCAGTTGCATGGGCACAAACCGCCATTTTGCAGGGCGTCCAGAACGCGCAAGACTTCCTCGACATTCCGCCCGACATTCAGGTCGGTGACGCTGGCAAAACGGATCTTGCCCGAAGGATCGACAATATAGGTCGCCCGCTGGGCCACGCCTGCCTCAGGGTCCAAAATCCCCAAAGCCGACACCAGCTCTCGCTTGACATCCGCGAGCATAGGGAATGGTAACTCTTTGAGATCGTTATTACTTTGACGCCATGCCAAATGAACATATTCCGAGTCGATACTGGCCCCCAGAACCTGCGCGTCACGGTCAACAAAGGCCTTATTGGCGTCGCCAAAGGCCGAAATTTCGGTCGGACAGACGAAGGTAAAATCTTTAGGCCAGAAGAAAACAACCAGCCATCTGCCCTTATAGGTCGCATTGGTGACCTGCGCAAAAGCATGGTTAACATCTGTTGAAACTGTAGCCGTCACATCGAAAGACGGAAATTGTTGACCGACACCCAGCATAAGAACCTCCCTGTTTTCCTGTTTTTAGAATTATTCTAACCACGAGTATGAGCCCATTTCGCCCCTATGAAAAGAGGAAAAGACGATTGTCATCCCCTTTCTTCAGCCACCGGCTCTGACGGCACAACCACCGCTTCCCCGCGTCGCCACATATACAGCGCAGGAATCACAAGCAGCGTCAGGATCGTCGAGCTAGCGAGACCAAAGACCAGCGAAATCGCGAGTCCCTGAAAGATCGGATCAGCAAGAATAAAAACCGCGCCGATCATCGCCGCCGCCGCCGTCAGCACAATCGGGCGCACACGGATCAGGCAGGCTTCAATAAGGGCCTCGCGCAAGGGCCACCCTTCCTTGCGTTTCGCACGGATAAAATCGACAAGCAGAATCGAGTTGCGCACAATAATCCCTGCGAGCGCGATAAAGCCGATCATGGACGTGGCCGTAAACGGCGCGCCGAAAAGCATATGTCCGATCACAATCCCGATGAGCGTCAACGGGATTGGGACCATCACAACCAGCGGCAACGTAAAGGATTTGAACAACCCAACCACGAGCAGATAGATGCCCAGAAGCGCAATGATGAAAGCTGCCCCCATGTCGCGGAACGTGACATAGGTTACCTCCCACTCGCCATCCCACAAAAGGCTGGGTTTGGATTCATCAAGTGGCTGCCCATGATAATGAATCGTCGGTGCCCCTTCGGCCCCCCAATCCATTTTGGCAAGCGCGTCATTAACCGCCAGCATCCCATAAATCGGGGCCTCATACCGCCCCGCCAGCTCCGCCTGCACCATCTCGGCAAAACGGCCATCGCGGCGAAAAATCGGATAAGAAGTCGGCTCGTGCGTCACCGTCACGACATCGCCCAGCTCGACATTCTTGCCGTCACGCTTGGTCCCGCCTGCTGGAACCGGCGTGGAGAGCAGTTTTTCCGTTAAAGCCAGATCGCTGCGCGCCAGTTGAAGCGTAATGTCTATCGGCTTGGTGCCACCGCCCTTTTGCGAATAGCCCAGCTTAACCCCGCCCGTCAGCGCAGCAAGCGTGTCATACACCGCCTGATCATCGACCCCGTAGAACTCCAGATTTTCCTGATTGATCGAAAAACGCACTCGGTCACCTGGCGTCTTGAAACTGTCGGCGACATCGGTGATAAAATCCGTCTGGCGGAATGCCTCCTTCACCTTCAAAGCCACATCGCGCCGCGTCTTTGCATCTGGCCCATAAATCTCGGCCAACAATGTCGCGAGCACGGGAGGACCGGGCGGCACCTCGACCACGCCGACAACCGTTCCTTCCGGCTTAGGTAAACCCTTCAACTTCTCGCGGATTTCCAAAGCAATCTCATGGCTTGAACGGCTCCGTTCCCCTTTGGGGGTCAGATTAATTTGTACATCGCCCATCTCTGGATTGCTGCGGATATAATAATGCCGGACGAGCCCATTAAAATTGAATGGCATCGACGTTCCGGCATAGGTCTGCATCGACACCACTTCTGGCACGCCTTCGATCTGGACGACAATATCCTGCAACACGCGATCCGTCGCCTCTACCGTCGCCTGCTTGGGCAAATCGACAACGACCTGAAGCTCCGCCTTATTGTCAAACGGCAACAGCTTAACCGTCACAAGTTTAAGCGGAAAGAACAGGCACGAAAACAACGTAACCGCCGCCACGATAAAGATAAACTTCCGCGCCACAGCAGGCGAAACGAGCACGCGCTCCAACCCATGGCGCATCCACACCGTGATCTTGCCCATCCCCTCATCATGCGCCGCCGAGCCTTCGATGAACGCCTTGCCAGAGACTTTTAGCAAAAGCCACGGCGTGATGATCTCGGCCACAAAAAAGGAAAACAGCATCGCCATCGAGGCATTGGCCGGAATGGGACTCATATAAGGCCCCATCATCCCGCTGACAAACATCATCGGCAGCAGGGCGGTCATAATGGTCAGCGTCGCGACAATTGTGGGATTCCCGACCTCGGACACCGCATCAATCGCCGTCTCGATCACGTCTGCGCCCTTGTCCAAATGCCAGCGGCGCACGATATTCTCAACAATCACGATGGCATCATCTACCAGAATCCCGATGGAGAAGATCAGCGCAAATAGGCTCACGCGGTTGATCGTATAGCCCATGATCCACGCCGCAAAAAGCGTCATCAGGATCGTGACCGGCACAACAACAAAAACCACGGCCCCTTCGCGCCAGCCAATCGCCCATGTAATGAGCGCGACAATCGACAAGGTCGCCAGTACCAGATGAAAAATCAGCTCGTTCGATTTCTCAAGTGCTGTCTCGCCATAGTTGCGCGTCACCTCAATCGACACATCCGCTGGTACCACCGTCTTTTCCGCAAGCTTCAGCCGCTCCAGCAAATCATCCGCGACCTTAACCGCATTGGCCCCCTTCTGCTTGGCAAAGGCCAGAGTCACGGCAGGCACACGCGGCGCGAACGCCTCCCCCTGTCGCTTAATCGACCAGACAAGCGATTCCGGCTCTGCCCCGCCGACAATGACCGTCGCCACATCCTTCACATAAACAGGCCGCCCGTCGCGCGAGGTCAAAAGCAGCAATCCGATATCCGGCACACCCTGCAACGTCTGGCCGGCCACCACCGGCAAATGCTTGTCCTGCCCATGCACATAGCCCGTCTGGAATGAGCGATTGGCATTCACCAGCTTGTCGGCCAGCTGGTTAAGCGTGATTCCGTACAAAGCCAGCTTTTCAGGATCAGGCTCGACCCGTATCTGGCTAGGCTCGCCGCCCACAATGTAATTCAGCCCGATCTTGTCGGTCTTGTTGAGTTCATAGCGCAATTCCTGCGCCACCTGATAAAGCCCGTTATCGTCCCACCGGGACGCCACTTCCGGTTTCGGCGTGAGCGTAAGCGTGACAATCGCGACATCGTCAATCCCGCGCCCGATAATCAGCGGCTCGGGAATCCCTTTGGGCAGATCATGAATATTGGCGCGGATTTTCTCATGCACGCGCAAGATGGCTGTGTCCTCGTCTGTCCCGACGAAAAAGCGCACCGTCGTGACGGCGCGATCATCCTCGGTCTGAGAGTAAACATGCTCGACCCCGTCGATCCCCTTGACGATCTCTTCCAAAGGCCGCGTGATGAGCTCCACCGCATCATCGGCCTTATAGCCGTTCGCGCTGACGATAATATCAACCATCGGCACGCTGATCTGGGGCTCCTCCTCGCGCGGCAGGACACTGAGTGCCATAAAACCAACGGCAAGGCAGGCCAGAAGAAAAAGCGGCGTGAGCGGTGAGCGAATAAAAATCTGGGTCAAACGACCCGAAAGGCCAACTCTCATGGGGTCACCACCTCATCGTCTTTTTGAAGACCGGACAAAATCTCGACCTTGTCGCCAGAAACCTGCCCGATCTGAACCACAATCTCCGCGCCATCCCTCATCTTCACAAAAGACGTACCTGCCCGTTTGACCACCGCCGCCACCGGCACCATCAACGCCTCACGCTGGCCAGTCGAAACATAAACCCTCGCGCGCTCGCCCACAAAATAATTGCCTAGCCCATCCACGGTCACATCAGCAATCACACGCCCGTTCTTGATTTCGGGATAAACCAGCCGGATCGTGCCCGTCTGCCGCGCCTCATGATCTTGCTCGACGAGCCCGCGCCCACCGACCTGCACCGTATCGCCGGGATTCAGGAACCGCGCATGCCGCTCCGGAAGCTCAATCCGCAGCACATAATTATCCTGCGAGAGCGTCGCAATCGTCTCGCCCGCCATCACCACGCTGCCAACAGCTACAGGCACCTTCAAAACGCGCCCCGCCGATGGGGCCAGCACAGCCCCTTCGGAGGATTGCTGCGCCACTTCCTGTCGGTCGGCCTCACTGGCCCGCATTGCATTCTCTGCCGCCTGAAGATTGGCGCGCGCCTCATCCAGCTTGGCTTGCGTTCCATAGCCGGAGCTGCGCAATTCCTGCGCCCGCGCAAAATCCAACTTGGCCTTGTCATAAGCCGACCGCGCCGATTCAATCCGAGCGTCAAAGCCCTTGCCACGAATGGCCAGCTTGGCGTCCCCGACCACGGCGATCTTGTCCCCCGCCGCGACGGCATCGCCTTCCTTGACGAGAAGTGAGCCTATGGTCCCGCCGATCCGCGCCCGTGCCTGAACCTCGTGCACCGATTCAATTGTGCCAATCACCGCCTTGAGGTCGTCCACCTGTTGTGGCTCCACACGATAAAGCTCGGCATGAGTGCCGCTTGCCCCCCAAACCACGCCCCACCCCAGAGCCACAAGAAAAGCAAAGCGCGAAAGATGCGTTACAGGCATCGGCAACCTCCATCATCAGAACAAGCCTATCATGCCGCTTGACGGTTATATTAGCAAGTGCTAATTTAGTTCCTATGAATATTAAAGCCTTCTGCCCAAAAGCTGCGCGCGCAGCCGCGCTGATGAAAAATCTTGCCAACCCGCACAGGCTGGTGATTTTGTGCCGCTTGCATGCGGGCGAGTGTTCGGTCTCCGAACTGGAAGACCTTGTTTGCCTCACTCAATCCGCGCTCTCACAACATCTGGCCCGTCTGCGCCGCGACAAGGTCGTTGCCACACGTCGCGATGCGCAAACCATCTATTACCGGTTGACAGACCCGAAGACAGCCAAGATCATCAAACAACTCTACACGCTCTATTGCTGAAAGGAGTCCACCGCCATGACCACCATTGACCAAGCCGTGATGCGCTTTGCCGGAACCATGATCCTGATCGGCCTTGCTTTGGGTTATGGGATCAGCTCCTATTGGTATCTCCTCGACGCCCTTGTCGGGCTCAACCTGATTCAGGCCTCCTTCACCGGCTTTTGCCCCCTTGTGAACATCCTGAAAAAACTCGGCTTCAAATCCGGCGTTGCCTTCAAGTAACCGATGAAAGCTTGACCCTATGAACAAACCGCTCCTGCTGGCCCTCCTCCCCTTCGTTCTCGGCCATACCGCCGCCGCGCTGGCCGCCGAGCCCGTCAGCCTGCAAGACGCCTTGGCCCAAACTTACCGGACCAATCCCTCTTTACAGGCCCAGCGCGCCAAGCTCCGCGCGACGGATGAGCAAGTCGCCATCGCCAAAAGCGGTTGGCGTCCGTCCATCGAAGGCACGGCGGGCGTTGGCAAGTCGGAACAGGTTCTGGCCAGCGGCGGCGCGTTTACCGGCTCAGGCACGCTCACACCGCGTGATGCAGGCCTTACCGTCACCCAGCCAGTCTTTCAGGGCTTCCGCACCGTCGCCTCGGTCGATGCCGCCACGGCGCAAGTCAGCGCGGCTGAAGCCGCCTTTGAGGGGTTCGAGCAAAACCTTCTTCTCGCGGCAGCCAATACCTATCTCGATGTCGTCGAAACCCGGACGGTGCTCGACCTGACCACGCATAACGAAGAAGTGATGACCCAGCAGCTCGACGCGACCCGAGCACGCTTCAACAGCGGCGAGGTCACCAAGACGGATATCAGCCAAGCCGAAGCCCGCCTAAGCGTTGCCAAAGCCCTACGCATTCAGGCTCAAGGCGGCCTGACCATCGCGCAAGCAGCCTATACCCGCCTGATCGGCGAAGCCCCCGCGACGCTGGCGCAACCCGACCTTTCGCTTGATGAGGTCAAAACCGAGGAAGACGTCCTCGCGCTCGCCGCCAAAGCCAACCCCGCCATCGTCGCCGCGACCTTTGCCGAAGACTCCGCCAAGGCCAATGTCACGGCCACCAAAGGCAGCTTGTTGCCGGAAGTCAATCTGGTTGCCTCGGCCACGCGCGGCTGGGATCAAAGCCTGATGATCCCGAACCGTCAGGACGCCAGCACCATCATGGCCCGCGTCACCATTCCGCTTTACCGCAGCGGCGCGGATTACGCCCGCACCCGCGCGGCGCAGGAAACCGCTGTCGCCTCGCGCCTTGAACTGGAAGACGCCCGTGCCCAGACCAAGCAAGCCGCCATCACGGCATGGCAATCCCTCGCAACCGCCCGCGCCGCGATCAAGGCCCACGAAGCCGCCGTCGAGGCCATGCAGCTCGCCTTGCAAGGCGTACGGGTTGAAGCCGAAGTCGGCCAGCGTACAACCCTCGACATTCTCGACGCGGAACAGGAACTTTTGGGAGCCAAAGTGAATCTCGTGAAAGCCCGCCATGACGAGGCTCTGGCCATCCTGCAAGTCAAGGCCGCCGCAGGCCTCCTCACTGCCCGCGCCCTGCGCCTGCCCGTCGATCTCGCCGACGAAAAGGCTCGCGCCGCCGCTGTCGGCAAGCAGTGGATCGGGTTTTAGTTTAGAATAAAGGAAAGGCCTTACGTCCCGTTGCCGGTTTCTTCTTTGACCTTGGCGCGGAACTTGGCCAGCTCGTCGGCATTGTCACCCAAGGCTTCTTCGACGATCGAAAGATAAGTCCCGCGTGAGGCCAGCCCAATCAACCGCTCTGGCTCCTCTCGCCACGCCGCACGAGCAAGGCGCAGGATGTAACCGCGCATCTCCGGCCCGACATAGGTGCCAAGGCTCATCCCCATCTGCAAGCGCGGGATTGTCAGGCGTGGCTCATAGGGCGCAGTAATCATGGACTGCCGCCACGTCTTGGCCGCCGCCGCCGACGGTCCACCATCCATCACATATTGGAAATAGGACAACCGGTACCACCCGTAAGGATCGGCTGGCGAAACGGCCAACGCCTTTACCTGCCACGCCGCAGCCTCCCGATAATAGGAAGCGGCATTTGACGCAGGCAACCGCGCCCCGCGATCAAAAGCCGCCAAAGCCAGATCATTGTAATACTCGTTTGTCGGAAACCACGCCACGACGCGACGACGCGAGGCCTCAAGAAGCGACAAGTCCGCCTCGCTGACCTTACGCCCTTCCAGAATATCCATATGGATCGGGTCGCCAGACAAGGCGATAAACCGCGCCGCCATCGGCGGCAGGCCAAAAGCCAACAGCAGCATAACCAGAACGGCCATCCACCAAGCCGGAACAGTGAAAGACTTAGTCCGCATAATACTCACTGTACTTGTGGCTGTAATAACCATCGCCATAGCTAGCCATCTCGTTCAAATTGACCTGCCCCAACACCAAACCTGCCACGCGGCAGTCAAAGCCTTTAAGCTGCTTGAGTGCCTGCACCACCGTGTCGCGGTTTGTCGTCGCCCATTTGACAAGGAACAGGCTTGTATCGACAACGCGGGCCACCATGGCAGCATCGGAGACAGCCAGAATAGGCGGCGTATCAATAATCACCAAATCGTACTTTTCAGACACTTCGCGGATCACGCGACGCATCTGGTTAGACCCCAGCAAATCCTGAGCGTTCGGGGCCCGCCCGAAAGCCGGAATGACATCCAGTGTCGGCACCAGTGGGTCATGACGGATCACGGATTTCAGGTCGCTGTGCCCCGTCAGTAAAGCCGAAAGATCGTGCCCGTCAGCGGCGATTTCCAAAAGACGGGCCAGTCGCGGACGGCGTAAATCGGCGTCGATCAGCAATATCTTGTTCCCCGCCGTCGCCAGCGACCGCGCCATCGACAAACAGAACGTCGTCTTGCCTTCCGCCGGAGCCGAGCTAGTAACCATGACCGTCTTGGGCGGCTGATCAACATTCGAGAAATGGATCGCCGTGCGAACCGTGCGAAGAGCCTCGCTGTAAGCGGACAAGGGCTTGTCCACAACATAATCCTCCGGCGGGCGATCCGAAATGCTGCGCAGACTCGGAATCTGGCCGATGACCGGCAATCCGGTCCCTTCCTCAAGCTGCGGCCCTGTGCGATAGCCTCGATCAAAATATTCGATCATATAAGCCGCGACAACGCCCAGTACGCCGCCCAAAAGCGCGCCTGCGATCAAGAACAACCATTTCTTGGGGAAGTCGGGAGTCAAGGGCACATCGGCACCAGCAATCACGCGCGTATCGGGAAGCTGCATTTCCTGCTGCGCCGCCGTCTGCTTGAATCGTCCCAAAAAGCTTTCATAGAGCGTGCGGTTGGCATCGGCCTCGCGTTGAAGTTGACGCAGCTGCACCGTGTCCTTCAATTCGGACCCAGCCTTGCCTTCAAGGCGCGCCAAATCGCTTTGAAGCTGTTGCTCTTTGGCGCGCGCAACATTCACTTCGCTTTCAAGCGACTTTAAAATCTTTTGCACTTCCTCGCGGATTTTGCGCTCAAGATCCTGCCGCTCGGCGCGCGCATTGATCATCGTCGGGTGGCGGTCGCCGTAACGGCTGGCCAGTTCAGCCTCCTTGCGGCGGACCTCGGCTTCCTGTTCGCGCAACTTCTGGATCAGCGGCGAGGACAGCACGTCCAAGGCCCCTTCAATTGTGCCACCTGCCCGGACCATTTCACGTGCGCCGCGAAAACGCGCTTCCGCCTGAGAGGTGGCGGCGCGCGCGGTAATCAACTGGGTATTAATCTCGTCCATCTGGCGTAAGGCGACCGTGCCGCCGTCGATCTGGATCAGGTTGGCCTTCTGTCGAAAATCCTCAACCACCCGCTCCGTACTCTCGACCTGCTGGCGCAGCGTCGTGAGACGTTCGCTCAGCCATTTATTGGCGCGAGCCGTCACTTCATATTTGGCTTCTAGCTGATCGACCAGATATTCATCGGCAATCGTGTTGGCAATCTTGGCCGCCTTTTTGGGGTCGCGCGAGCCAAACGATAAGAAAATCGACGACGACCGCCCATCATTCGAAACCGAAAGCCGCTGCTGCACCGCCTTGGCTGTCGCGGTCTTTTCATTATCCCGTTCTTCCTGCTTGTCCTCGTCGCTCTGCACATCACCACCGAAAAGCCCAAGCGGCTTAAGCCAGTCTTTCCAGCTTGAGCTGCGGGTATTAAACTCGGGATCGTCCGTCAGGTTAAGTTTGTCGACCACACGGTCGATCACAGCCCGCGAAGTGAGAATGTCAATTTCACTGCGCAGAGACGAACTATCCGCCGGTGCGGCGAATCCACCGCCCATATCCAGAATCTTGGCCTGACGCTGATCGAGAAGCAGAATGACATTGCCCTTGAACTGAGGCGTCATCAAAAGCGAAACGATCACGCCCAGAACGGCCCCCAAAACGACCATGCGCAAAATGATCTGTAGGCGGCGTCGGAAAATGCGGCCAGATTCGCGCAGATCCAGACTCTTGATGAAAGTGCCGGAAAAAGCTTGAGGCTGCAACGCAAACGGCGTTGCCAAAGGGACCTCAGGCGTTGATTGATGGTTTGACATGGCAAAGCTCCCTTAACGCAAAAAGAAATAATAAAAATTCAACGCACTAAACAAATACACCCACAACCGCAAACCGGACGAACGCCTTAAAAAAAGCGCTCAGGCACGCGGATAATATCGCCGGGCATGACCACTTCGGTCTCCTCGACATCAGCCTCTTTATGCGGATCACTGGCCCGCGTAACCGTCATATCACCCTTGTCCGCGCGATAGGTATAACCGCCCGCCAAAGCGACGGCATTCACAACCGTCATGCCATTCACATAAGGATAGCTTCCAGGCTTGGCCACTTCGCCTAAAATGAAAAAGGGCCTGTAACTTGTCACCTGTGCGCTCACGCGCGGATCGTTCAAATACCCGTCCGCCAGTTTTTCACGCACTTGCTTTTCAAAAGCACTCGCCGTCATGTTCGCGGCAGGCACATCGCCGATAAGCGGCAAAGCCAGCACGCCCGTGCTGGAAACTTCATATTCGCCGGAGATATCGGCCTCGCCATAAACCGTCAGCTTAACCTTGTCACCGATCCCCAAAATATATTCCTGCGTCCCGCTACCCGGAACCACCGGCACCGGCGGATTGACAACGGGCACGGCTGCTTGAGGCGCAGCTTGAGCAACGGGGGCATTCCCATAACTATCCGTGCTTGCAGAAGAAGAAGTGCTGGGCTGAACCACCCGCGGCAAAGGCCCAGCCTGTACGGCGGCAGAAAGGCACAGTAGCCCACAAGAAAGAAGGAGAACCAAACCCAACTTATTTTTCTTGCGGATCATACCGTGCCCTCGTTTTCCTGCCCTAACAGTCCTTAAAGGTGAACGCCAACGCGCCACATAACTGTATTACGATCGAACTCGGCGGTATCGTCCGTCGAATAGCGACGTTCGTAATTATAGAACAGATCCGTGTACAAGCTGCGATTGATCAGGTAACGGGCACCGACACCGCTAAAGAACCCGTCATCCTCACGGTCACCGGTTCCGTTAAAGTCATAGTGCGAATAGCCCAGATCACCTTCAAGCAAGACATTGCGAAGCAATTCATGCGTCACGGTAACCGACCCACCCGTCTGGTAATAGCTGTTATACTCAGGCAGAACCGTTTCTTCGACCGTGCGATCGGCTTCAAGAACGACCGAGGTCTTGCCCGTCACGTTCCAGTCAACACGACCACCGATACGCGGCGAGGACAGATCCTTCTTCCCCCCAGTAAAATCGTCGTAATACTGTTCCATCCAACCGGCAAACACATCGACCGAAGTGATGCCGCCGAAATCGGCCTCGACACCCGCAACAGTTTCATAACCGTCAGAATTACGCGCATCGTTGTGATCATAGTTGCGGACGTTATAGCTGCCGCGAACATAAGGTTTGAGATTGCCGGAAACCTGATAGCCAACCTTGCCCATCGCCTTGTGCTCATTACGGTTGCGCACGCTCCCGTCGATCACACCACCATCGGCAGGCGTATCGTCATAATCGAAACGACTGTAATCGTAATCGACACTGAGCTTGACAGCCCCGACACCGCGATAGAACGACGTCCCCAGCTTGCCGTAACCGAGTGTTGTCGGCACCTCGCCGTTAGAGGCGTTGATAGAGGTACGCGTCTCGGCCAAACGCTGATAACCGCCGCGTGCGGCAACCCAGGTATCGGCAGCGATGTCATAACGGCCATTCGTGTCAAAAACCATGTTGTTATAGTTTTCGTCAGGACGCTGGCTGTAATAATTGGAGTCGCCGAAAACCGTTACAGCCAAAGCATGGCGGCTCCAGTCCGAAAACAGGTTGACGATCGGGCGAATGGTGCCGATGGCATCCGTGCGCTCGTCGTTGGGCGTCACATAAAGGTTGCTGTCAATCGCTGAGCCCAATTCCAAGGTCGGGTACAGCTCGAAGCTGCCAATATCGACGGGAACCGGATCGTAATCAGGACGAGGATGCTCAAGAACGCTTTCCGCACGCTCGGGGCGATCATTCTTGATTTCCACGGGATTGCCCAAAGAAATCGAACTGTCAGGCTGCGGACGGCCACCAAACAAACCTTCGGGTCCATAAGCATGGGCCGATGGCGTGGAAGCCAACAGGGTCACAACGGCCAGAAGGACGCTACCGCCCCATTTTGCTTTGCTGTTCATCTTGTTATCCTCATCTTGGTATGGCGTTTATCTCACAAGTACAAATCAATCCGGCTTAGTCAGCACTCGGCTTGTCTTCGGGGCCGGGTGCAGACGGTGGCATGCCGGGGCGCACGGTTGTTGGGGGCAAACCCGGGCCGCGCATGCTGGGCATCTGGGCCAGCAACGCTTCGTCGCCAGCAGCATCGGCTACGTCAAGCCAAGCCAGCTCACACTGGTTGGGACGACCGGCCGCGATTACGACCGGAGCCTTGGCCAGGCTCTCTGAAGCTGCGATCACCGACTTGAACAAGTCGCTTTCGACATCCTGCGGATTCAGCTTCTCAACGATGCGACGCATCTCGGCGCAAACCTCGGGAACGCTCGGCGGTGTGATCTGCTTGGAAACCTGACCGGCCATCGTCATCATCTGGCTAGAGAAAGCGGGATCCGTCGCCATGGTCGCCGATGTTTTCTTCAGCAACGCGCGCAACACCATGTCAGCATTACCAGGGCCAGACGACAGCAAGCTTTGAATCGCTTCCATGTCCTTTTTGTTCAACGCGTCGTTGATCTTTCCGCTCATATCCGTCGCAGCCAACGCAACGCCCGCACCCGACAGCAAAAGGGCCGCCAGAAATCCAGCCAAAAAAGTTTTGCAATAAAAACGGGTCATCTTCCGCCTCCGTCATTCAAAATTTGGATCGACATCTTCCGCTATGCAGAAAACCCTTCTCGACCCGTCCGTCATTTGTAAACAAAAAGCTAATAAATCGCTAGCTTTTTTTAAGGGAAAATTTATTTTCCTTTGCTCTGTGCTTTTTGCAAGACGACAAAAAAGGGCCGCTCGAAGGCGGCCCTTTTGAGTTAATGCGATTAAATATGATTAAAAGGCTAGGACCTGTTTATTCGGCCATCGCAACCGCTGTTTCGGTCTGGCCAGCGGGACACGCCGCCATGCGAGCGATCCACGAAGCCCGCACATAGGGCGAATGTCCTTGTTCTTCCAACCAGTTATTCTGAAGCGTATAGGCTTCGACTTCCTTTTCCTGAGGGCAGGCCCAAGCCGTCTGCGGGCGATAGGACTGGGCATAATGCACCAGTTCATGGACCAAAAGGCTCAACTGGGTTGTGTCCTCGGCGTCGAAATAGCGGTGGTCCAAGACCACCATGCCACTGACATAAAGGGCACGGGCACGGCCCATAATACGGCCTTTCCGGCCCACAATATCCGCCAAAATGCTTTGACTGGCAATGACTTGGGGCATATAGGGCACACGCACGCCCGTATGAAGCTCAACCCACGACATCAGCGGCTGGATGACCGAGGCGGGTAAACGGTCCCCGTCCTCATAGTCCTCGGCCAAAGCTCTCTGGGCAAATCCAAGGCAAAACGCCAAAATCAGCAGGGCTGTAAGTATCTTTTTCATGGTAACACCACGCCTCTTATGATGTTCCCACTGTAGCTGATTAAGCCTAAGTAACGCTTAACTATTGATAATATTAGATATTATCAATTTTATCTCAAATTGTACGGATCGAGCCTTTCCGCCCTTTTCAGGCTATCCCCCGGCAGGTCCTCTCACTTTTTTTTCATGAGGCCTTAAAAAACACACCCCGCGCCAGATAAAAAGGAAGAACCCGGCCAAAACGGCACTATAGCCCGTCCCCACCAGACCAACGAGCGGCACGAGCGCCCAATTCCCGATCACAGCCGGCAGAAGGACCAGGAGCCCTCCAGACCAAAGGGCTTTATCCTGCCTGCGGGCATAAAGGGCGTAATACAAAGTGTCGGCATTGACGTGAATCCACGTCCCCGCCAACAGCCACCACAAAACAGGCGCATAATGCGCCAACTCGGGCCTGCCGAAATAAGGGGCGAGATGAGGAATGGCGATTCCCAAAAACGCCACGGCCACCGAAGCCAGCAAAGCGACCTCGCCCGCGACAGCGTTTAATTCACGACGAAAAGCCGGTTCGTTCCCGCCATCGTGATAGGAGACAAGCCGTGGCAAGGCAAAAACAAAAAAGCCGCTTTGGACAAGCCCGATCAAGGCAAAAGCAAACGAGCTGTAGAACGTCAGCACACCGACTTGCTGCAAATCCAGATAGGCCGACACAAAAAAACGATCCAGCGTCGAGGACAGTAACGACGCGGCAATCCCCAGCCAGATGAGCCAGCTTTTGCGCACGCATCCGCCGACCCATCGCCAATCGACCGGTTGCGCCAGGCCAGCACGCCACGGCAAAAAGGAAAGCCCCGCCCCGCAAGCGACAAGAGCCACGACGCACCCCGCGATCCAGCAAAAGAAAACCATATCGACCGTCTGGAGCGACGGAAAAAGCAGCCCCAATGCCACCGCGACCAAGCCCCACAAACCGGCCCGCAAAAAGAAAATAAACGTCGAGAGAACGGGCCGCTCCATCGCCACGAGATTGGAGGAAAGAAAACCGACACCGTTATCCAAAATGGAAATCAGCAACGTCACGGCAACAATTTTGCCGCTAGCGATACCCAGCCCCCAGCAAGCAAGGGCCACCAAGGCAAACAAAACATAATTCACACCATAGAAAACGGACTGGTCGCGAATCTTCTGCATGCGCACGGCATCGGTCGCGCCGACCAGATCACGGACCACGACATATTCAAGCTGCACCCCCATCACAGCGGAGGCCGTGGTCGCCACGGCGAACACAAGCCCATAAACGCCCAGATCCTCCAGCCCCAGACAGCGCGCCATGTAAAGCGTCAAAGCCAATTTGGCCGCAAGCGAAAGCGCGCGCAAAGACAGATTGCAAACCTGAGGCACATAACGACGGACAATCCGACGCATTCCCAAAATCCCTTCTCGTCTGGCACCCGCGCAAAAAGCCCGGCACCCACTATTTTATTTGCTGCCCACTGCACGGATGGGTATCATAAACAGGAAGGCTCTGAACAGCTTTTAACGCCCCCCCTTTTTCTTTCTTCGCTCAAGCACCCTGCGCCGTGGCCCTTAAAATCACCTTTGTTCTCCCCTCTTTTCATTCCGGCGGCACGGAGTGGGTTGTCTTGCGCCTTGCCCGCGCCCTGCGGGATCAAGGGTTTGAGCCTTCTATCTTAACGCTTTCCCGCCAAGGGGGGCTGGCTCCCCTTCTTGAAGGCACCTTGCCTGTAACCGATCTGGGCGACAAACCCTATTCACTCGCCACATGTCTGAAAACGATCCCCGCCGTTATCCGCTATCTCAGGCAAGAAAAGCCGGAGATTCTGATCAGCAATCTACCATATCTGGACCTGATGACAGCCCTCGCGCTCAAACTGGCTTTCGGCCCAACCCGCCTGATCGCGATCCAGCATATGCGCCAACCGGCCCCACGCCCGCGCCTCAAAAAAGCTGTCTATAGCCTGATCCTCAAACTCACCTACGCGCTGGCGGATGCCGTTGTGTGCGTCTCGCAAACCGTCCGGCGGGATTGCGGCCTCGTTCTTAGTTGCCCAAGCGAAAGCCTGCCCCTTATCTATAACCCCGTCGTCCCCGACGACCTCGAAGCCCAGATCAAGGGGGCCCTTCCCTTCGTTCCGCCCACAGGTTCGCCGCTTCTTCTAAGTGTAGGCCGCCTGCTACCCGTCAAAAACCACCGGCTTCTTTTGCAGGCTTTCCAAGAAATCCGCACAAGTCATCCCGACGCGCACCTGCTTTTAATCTGCGAAGGCGACAAACGGGCTGAAAGAGAGCTGCGCGAGCTGGCCATGAAACTGGGCATCGACAAGCACTTCACAATCACAGGCATGGTCCGCAATATCTTTCCGGCCCTCAGCCGCGCCGATTTGTTTATTGTACCGTCCCGACAAGAAGCCTTTGGCAACGTGATCGCCGAAGCCCTGGCCTGCGGCACGAAAGTCGTTAGCACGGATTGCGGGGGCCCACGCGAGATTCTGGAAGACGGGCTTTACGGCACGCTGGCGAAAGACTTCACGCCCGAAGCCTTGGCAAAAGCCATCCGCCTTGAGCTTGAGACAAAGCGCGATCCCCAGCGTCTACGCCAGCATGGCCAAAGCTTTTCCGTCGCCCGCGCCGCCCATGCCTATGCCGCGCTTATGCGGAAGCTTTGGCTTGTTTCATCGAATAAAGATAGCGGCACGCCAAACCAAGATTGATCCAGATCATCGGTGCCCGCAAACTATCGCACGGGATACCGGCGAGCAGCACGCAAAAACAGCTCATGATCAGCGGCATCGCGGTAAAGGGAACGAGCCCCGTCTTCTTGCGATAGCGCATCGTCTCGACAATCAGGCTGTAAGCCAACCACAACCACAACCCCAGCCACAACGCGACGCCCATTACGCCCATCTCCACCGCCAAGCGGGCGTAAACGCAAAAAGCGTTTGGCCAGACGGTCCCGCTTTTAAGAATCTCGACGATCTCCCAGCTGTAATAGCCCCATGAAGGCAAGAAAGTGGTGTAGTAAAACCCGCTCTGCCCGAAGCCATAGCCAAAAAACGGCGCGGTCAGGAACCCGTTGAAAGCAGAGGTGATCGCCGCCAGCCGCGAGAGGTTCGAGACATTGTCGCTCGCCACGACCGATGCCACGAGCGTATCGTAAGAATAAACGAACAACAGCAAACAAGCGGGGAGAACGAAAGCGAAAACCAACGCCAGCGGCAAAACCATGCGGTCGGGATCGCGCACATCGCGTTGGGGCAAAAACAAAAACCACAACGTGGCAAACACGCCCAAAAGCCCGCCGATCACGACAAAGCTGGTCCGCGCCTCGGACAGGATAATCATGATATTCAGCACAAGCCAGATCGCGGCAAAAATCACGCGCTGCGTCCCCTTGGCATACAAAACGGCGGCCAAAAGCCACGGCCATATATACCCTGCCGTGTTGGCAAAATCCGGCGGCTCGAACGCCACCGAGCGGAGCCGCATATCATTGGGGAGAAGCCCAATATCGCCATAAACCGGCGCGGACATCACGGCAAAAAGCTTGGCCATCGCGCCGCTCATATGCGCAGCCATTTCAAAGATCGAGAAGGCGGCGCAGATGATCACGCTGGCTGCCAGCGGCAAGATGATCAGCTTGTCCCACGATTGCCGCGCCGCAAGGAAATAGGTCAGAAGCGACAAGCCAAGCCCGTACAAGACCAGAATGGTCGCGGAGACAAACTTGTCGATCCCGCTACGCTCGTGAAAGAAGCTGTGCTTGATCGAGTCAATATTCATGACGAATGAAATGGCAATCGCCGCCAGCAACAGAAACGCGAGGCGCGGCAAAAGATGAACGCGCTCACGCACCCGCTCGCCCCCGATCCGGAAATAGGTCAGAACCGGAAACGCCGACAAGGCCATCGCCGCCAGAAACCAATAGGTCGGCACCTCGCGCTTGATCTCGCCCAAAAACGACAGACCCGTGATGCTCGTGAAAGGCAGGAACACAAGGGCGATCCTAAAAAGCTTGTCGATCAGTCCGTCCTTCATTCCGCCCCGCCTTCCCCGCCTGCCAGTGCGACCATCTCATCCACCACCAGCGGCTTCATTTGCGGCCTATTGCGCAAGGTCAGGGTTTTCTTTTCGTTGGAATCGCCGATCGCAACTTGCACCGAAAGCTCTGTCTGAGGCCTTGCCGTCCAGTAAACAACGGCCCCGCTGCCATCCTCGCGCCGGAAAACCACCAGATAGTCCAACGGATCCGGCAGGGCAATCCGCGCCTCAAACACGCAGCCCGTCAAGGCAGGCAAAAATGAGGCTAACACTTCGTAAGCAACCTTGGGCTTTTTGTCATGATCGATCAACCCGAAATGCGCCTCGGGATCGGCCTCGCCCGTCAGGGAATCGTACCATTCATACCAGATCGACAAGGGCACATCGTCCATGACGTTCAGCAAAAAGGACCGCAGCGCATAATCCGCCTGCGCGTCAGATGAAACTTCCGCCGTCGAAAAACCCCACTCCGAGGCCACCAGCGGCAAAGGCTCCATCCCGTCCGGCGTGTGCGCCTCGATGAAGGCGCGTGTTTTCGCATAAGCCTCAAGCACCAGCTCCGGCGGGACCGCGCGATCACGATAAGGATGAAGCGACACCGCATCCAGACACGAGGCCAAAGGCGATTTCAACACCTGTCCCAGAAAAGCGGAAGCCGCCGCGTCGTCACCGCCCGCCATCGCCGCCATGCCCGGCCCCATCACAACGGAGTCGGGTACCGCTTCCTTGATCGCGCGGCAAGCCGGAACCGCCATGGCGACATAGGCCGCGCCATCGGGCTTGGGGTACCAGAACAAGCGCGAATCCGGCTCGTTCCACAATTCCCACACAACGCCGTTGCCGTCAAAATGTGCCGCCGCCGCACGGACATAGGCAGCAAAAGCGTCAATCTCTTCGGGCGTTACGGGCGCGGGATAGGTTTCCTCTAGCGTGCCGTCCTCATGCTGTTGCTCGGCCACGCCAGTATAAGCCGGATGACCTGCCCCCAGAATAATGACCGCCTTCAATCCGTGATCGTGCAGCCGCTCGACAACACCGTCAAAAACGCGCCAGTCAAAACGGCCTTTGTTTTTTTCCACAGCGTACCAAGGCATGGGAAAGCGCACGAAGGATAAGCCCGCCGCTTTCATCATCTCAAGCTCGCGGTCTGTGACGCTCCATTCCTTGATCTGCACGCCTTGCGCCGCGCCGAACACAGGCGGCGGCAAAGCGGAAGCCTGTGCGCACACCGCGCCCGACGCCAAAACGCCAAGAACGCCCAGCACCAAGCTAACCTTACCTATTGACCGCCACATAAAGCCTCCACCGCCTCAGGCACACCGCTCGCCGCAATCACCGACGGCCACAAAAGCGGCGTCGGATCGAAACCCGCATTATCGTCCCAATCCAGCGCGTCCGGCACATCGCGAAACATATCCGCGCTGCGCCCCCACAAAGAGCGCACCCCATACCGCGCCACCGTCAAGCGGGACTGTGGATGCTCGTTCGACAAAACCCGAAGCCCCAGCGCGGCATATTCAAGCAATTTTGTCGGCGTCTGAAGCCTATGAGGGAAATGGTCGGGAAAATAATTCACCGCCACCCGCGCTCGACGCAAGGCGCGGAAAACCGCCTCCTGCGGGACCGTTCCTTTAAACACAACATTGGCGCGATCCCGATAACGGGCCGCGATGGACTCTTCGGGCGTGCCGTACAAATGAAAGCTCTTGCTTGTTCCAAACCGCTTGAGAAAGCTGTCAATCATCCGCCAGCTTTGCCGTTCCTGCGACAGAACGCCGATATAACAAAAATCGCAATCAGGCTCAGCCACAGGTTCCTTGCGCAGAGATAAAATCGAGGCAGGCACCCCCATCGGCAAAAAGAAGGTTGGCACATTATCGCGAAACCCCATCGCCGCCGCCATCTCCACATTCTGGAAAACCCGCAGATCGGGACGCGCACAAAAAAACCGCTTGATCCCGTCCTTAAGGCCGTGCCACCGCCCGACAGACAGCGAACGATAATCATGAAGCACAAAGCGTGTCGGCCCTCGCCTCGGATAAAAACCCATCATATGCCAAGCCAGGGCCTTCGCTGCGTCAGGGCGAGACGCCAAAGCTTCAGGCCGGATTTCCTCGCCCGCAAACGTGTTCACAAAGAAGGATTGGTACGCGGCGATTTCGGGATAGGCGGCCAGCCCCTCATGAACGAAATAGATTTTCTCAAGAGGCCGCTCCGTCATAAAAGCCTCTTCCATTCTCCGGTGGAGGCCGTCTTATCACCACTTTTTTCCTTCAAGCAGCGCAGGTAAATGGCCCGCACGGCCTGACTTGTCGTCTTGTGCGAAAACACGCGACTGTGAACAAACGATTCATGGCTCATCCGTTCGCGCTCACCCACAGTAAGAACCAAAAACTTTTCCAAGGCCTCTTCCAAAGCCTCGTCGCTGCAAGCCGAGGCAATAAAGCCCGTCTTGCCGTCAATGACCGCTTCCGCCGCGCCGCCGACAGGCGTTGTCACAATCGGCACGCCACAGACAAGAGCCTCAAGAAAAACCAGCGGGAATCCCTCGTAATCAGAGCTGCACACCAACGCATCGAACAGCGTATAATAACCTCGCGCTTCCTGCCACCCCAGCAAAAGGGCTTTGCCGGTTAAGCCGTGCTGTGCCAACCGCGCTTCAAACGCCGCGCGCTCGTTTCCATCGCCGATGACGACAAGCCGGACCTGCTCATGACGAGCGAAAGCCGCAGCAAAAACATCGGCTAGCCGCCTTACATTCTTTTGTTCGTCGAGCCGCCCGACAAACCCGAGAACCATTTCACCCTCTGCCAAGTGAAGCTCTCGGCGCAGCTGCTCGCGGTTGCCGCATCCGGTATAAGCCTCGACATCAGTGACAACGGCATTCGGCACAATCTCGACCAGGCGGGCATCGATCCCGATATGCTTGACGGCATGGTCCTTCTCAAGCGAGGAAACGGCAATGATCCTGTCACACAAATAAGAAAGCCCCTTTTCAATCAGCGCATAAAAAGGCGACACCGAAGGCGACATCGTGACAAAAGCGTGAGGCGTATAAATCTTGGCCGCCGAAGGAAAAAACAGTCCGGCCAACCGCATGATCCCGCCTGCCTTCGAGCTGTGCGCGTGCAGCACGTCATAGGGGCCGGTCTTGGCCAGAAAAGAGATCAACCGCACCGTCGCGACCAAATCGCGCCAGCCCAAAGCCCGGCGCACGGGCAGCGCAAAAGGATGAAGCCCCTTGATCGCGCGAATTTCCTCAACAAAGAACGGCTCGACCCTGATCGGCGAGTAAACGAAGGCAACATCATCTCCCTGCTCTACCAAGGCCTTGGCCAGATCAATGGCGGCCCTGACGCTGCCTCCCGACGATTCAATAATCTCGCAAATCCGCATGGCTTACTCTCCCGCTTGGGGCTTGGACCGGCCAAGCCGCCGCATACACAGTTGCATATGAAGCAGGAAAAGAAAAACCTTGCCTTTCAAGGTCGAGCAAAAGACATATTCTTTCGTCACGCGAAAAAGGCGGCTAAACCGTTGTTTGTAATCCTCTTCGCCTTCCATGTAATTGGTTTCGGCAACCCCCTTTTCAGCCCCCCAGACAGAGGCCTGAAGGCACAGGAAAAGCCCCGCCTTCAATTGAGCCACCAAAGGATCATAGGTCGCGGTGTGGAAATAAACCGTATTCGCACAGGTAAAGTTAACCGCCGCCGCGACAATCTTTCCCTGATAAACAAGCCAATTGAAGAACAAGTTCTTCTTCAGGGCCCCCAAAGCCGTGACCTCACGATAAAAAGCGTCACACGCGGGTTCCGAAAAAATGCCGTGTTTCTTGTTTTCGACCGTCCACGCCTTTTTGCGCTTGAGCAGAAAATCCATCACCTCGGCTGGCGGCATTTCATTTTCGACAAAATGATAGGCCAGATCAGGTGTCTTACGTACCGTCTTGGCGATGTTCTTGAAGTGGCGGCGCGTCGAACTGGACCGCCCGTCAAAAAGCGTTGCCTCGGTCTTGCCGGCATGTTCCATGTGATGAACGTGCGTGGCCTCGCGCAAATAGGCATGGTTTGCCATGAACGCATCTTCCGGCGTTCCTTCATGAATATTTTTAATCTGGGCACAGTCGTAAAGGGAAGAATCCATAACCGCCTGAAAGGCAAGCGGCACGACATCGGGCGTTTCAAAAAGAAAATTGCGGTAATAAAAAACCTCGTGCCCGATCAACCGCAAAACCTTGACACCATATTTCAGCCGGATGGAAAAGGGCAACAAGGCAACAAGACGATCGCCGTCATAACACGCGGCGACAAGGATTCCGGCCCCTTCGGGTTTGGCAATAAGCCGCCACCATGTCATCGCCCAATCATAATCGGTAAAGGGTGAAAGACCAACCCGCGCATGAAGCCCACGCCATGCGTCGGCTATAGCAACAACATCCTCTTCCGAGGACAAAAGAACACAATGCGCCATGAACCAACCCGCTCAACAAGATCACAAATTAATAAGCACCCGTCTTTTTCAACAAAACGGGGACCGTCTTACATAAAATAGCAATGTCGTGCCACAATGACCAATTGCGCACATACCACGATTCCATTTGAACGCGACGGGCAAAGGTCACATTATTCCGCCCGCTGACTTGCCACAGCCCGGTCAACCCAGGCCGGACACGGCTATATAGAGCCATACCGTTTTTATAAATGTCTTTTTCGGTGAACATGATCGGCCTTGGGCCCACCAAACTCATGTCGCCGCGTAGCACGTTGATCAGCTGGGGCAATTCGTCAATGCTCCATTGCCGCATGAAGGCCCCGACCTTCGTCACGCGCGGGTCGCCGTCGCGCAGCTTGCGATAAGTCTCCCACTCCTGAACCTTCTCGGGATTTTCTTCAAGATAGCGCGTCAACACAGCATCGCTGTTGATGATCATGGACCGGAATTTCAGGCAATAGAAAATCTTGCCCCGCACCCCAATCCGCTTATCACCGAAGAAGGCCGGACCGCCATCGCGTCGGATCAAGACGGCAAGGATCAAAAACAGTGGCGACAAAAGGACCAGCGCAACGCCGGAAACAAGCACATCCATGGCCCGCTTGACAAAGCGGGGGATCGGTTGCTCCAGATTATCGACGGGAGACATAAAGATCACGTCATGGCTGAAGAAATACTGGGCCGCCATGCCCAAAACAGGCAAATGACGCAAAGGCGGCGTGACCGAGAAGGGCAAACCGGACTCAACCAAAGACGCAATAGCCTCATCCGCCGCCGCCAATTCGGGACCCTCCAAGGCAACAATCACATAGTCCGCATGATAGCGATCGCACAAACGGGTCCACGACCCGTTGAACCGCTCCAACGTGCTGCCCAAATCCTCGACATTGGCAACGATTTCGTAACCCAGACCGGGCTCTGTCCGCAAAGCCGAGCGCGCCTCTTCGGCCATCAAGCCACTTCCGACCAGAAGCGTGCGCACCTGCCATATCCCCCTCCGGTGCATGAGGACACGCGCAACAGCATGCGCCAGAATAAGGCCGAATGCCGCAAAAACCCATCCCGCCATCAGCCATAGGCGCGAAAAATCGACCTTCGCCGCAAACTGAACAAAGCCGTGAACCAGCATCGAAAAGCCCATGACCTTGACGATCTTCTGGACCTCCATCCAGAACGGCATCCGGCGACTATACTGGCCCTTGTAAGCAAACCAGAGCATCGCGCCCATGGCCGTCAGACCGTAATAGGCCATCGAAGCCTCACCCAAAGATGGCATTGGCTCGTTTAAAAAGACGGTATGAAAAACAACGACACCGATCCATGCGGCATAAAACGCCACCACAAATACCAGCGCATCAAGCGGAACAAACCAGCGTAAAGCCAACGAGGGATCGTGACGATCATCGCGAACCTTGCCTGCCTCATCAACCGCAACGTTCGCCACTTCCTGCATGATCGAGGAAAGACGAAGACGAACCTCTTCCATTTTCTCGGGACTGGCGCCAGCAGCCGAAGGCTCCCGATCTGCGCCGTTTTCTCCCAAAGAAACGGTATCGAGCATGCGATGAAGCGCATTGCGTGCAGACAAGACAAACCTCTTTCGCTCTAACTAAAATTCATATGTGGAAAAGGCAGAATCCATAATTTCATAAATAAGTGTGATGGGCTCGCCCGTTAACCGTGAGCTACTCTACCAAAAAAAGGGTCGATTTGCACCAAAAATGTCCAAGAAATTAATTTCTCTCCCCCCTTATCCCTGTGAATGTGTTATAAAAGCACTTACTTCAAACAGGCCAAACCAGCGACCGTACAACCACAGAAAACCGGGACAATGGCACAGAACGATTCAGGAAACCTCTATTTTTTATTAAAGATCAAAGTCTTCTTAGCCCATCTTTTGCGCAAAGGCCTTACGCTGATCAGCCCGGACATGACGGCAGCGTTGCCGTCCGGACCCTTGATCGTCCTCTCGCCACACCCTGATGACGAGACGCTAGGCGCTGGAGCCTTGATCGCGCGTTACCGCGCGAACGGACATAAGGTTAAGATTATTCTGGCCACCGAAGGGGCTGGGGCTAGCGTCAAAGGACTCGGCGAACCGGACAAGATCGCCGCCCTTCGCCATAAAGAAGCCTGCACAGCAACCAGACTATTGGGTGTCGCGGACGGGGATGTCGTGTTTCTGTCCTTGCCGGACGGTGACCTGATAAAACACCAAGCCCAGATCCAAAAGCATATTCTCAAGGCCATTCGGGAAACGGCCCCCGCGCTGATCGTCAGCCCCTGCCCTGAAAAATGTCATGATGATCATCAGGCCATTGCGTATAGCCTGCGCACGCTGGCGCGCGAGGGGCATGTCACCTGTCCGATCTTTGAATATCCGATCTGGTTCTTTCCCCAAAAAGTCCTGCCCTGTCTGTTCGGCTTCATCAAAAACAAACGGCAAAGAAAGATTGCGACCAAGCCCTATCTGAAGACCAAGCACCGTGCGCTGGTCGCCTATAAAAGCCAATTTTATGGCCAGCCGACCGAGCGGATGCGCTTGCTCTTTAAGTTCATCGTGAAGAAACCGGCCCTAGGCGATTATGAGCTTTTCTTCACCTTCGACAAAGACGCCCCCGAACATCGCTGTTAGGCTGTGTCAATCTGTAGAAGATAAAAGCTCGCCCTGTTTTTTGGTTCGCAGCTTCTCGCGCGCCTTGGCGAATTTCTCATCATGCCAGAAATGCAGGCAGCCGTTACACCCGCGACCGCAGCAGCCCTCTGCCCCCAGCTTCGGCGCACGGAAAGTCTTGCCCTCTTTGGCTGCCTCCAGCCCCTGCACCGTTTTATCGCGCTGCTGTTGATAGGCCGCTTCGTTGTCCTCTCCGCGCTCGGCCGCTTGCGCGATCCGGTCAAGCTTTAGTCTTTCCACCGATTCATCCCCCAATACGGCGGCCTTGCGCACAATCGTGAAGGCCGGAAACCGCGCCATCAGCGTCGCAGGCTCTTCTTCATGAAACCACGCAAAGGGAATCCGTATCAGCGGCTTTTGCCCCGCATTAATTCCTTCCTCCGCCGTCGTGCGCCTGTTTTGCACATCCTCGAACGTGTAAATCCGCAACAGCACGGATGGCCCGCCATCAGGGGCCATAAACTCCAGAACCTCGCCCTGCTCGATCCGGTTCTTGACCTCCATGAAGAAAGCATCCGCGCCGACTTGCCGGATGATCCCTGCATATTCCCACGGCGCGAGCGTATGGGTGTCTTCGTAGTTATGCGCGTGATGCGTCAGCTTGCCCGCATGAAAAGCCTGCGTATAGCCACGATTGGGAATAAGCCGCAGTTCGCGCATATAGGAATCCGGCGACCAGCCGTCCGGATTGCGCCGCCAAGCGTCAATCGCGCGACGATAGGCTTGCGCCGTCACCGCCGTATAATACGCGCTGCGATTACGCCCCTCGATCTTGAGCGAATCCACACCAAGGGCCAGATACTGGTCCAGCACCGGCATCAAACACAAATCCTTGCTGTTGAGGATATAGGAGCCTCGTTCGTCTTCCTGTATCTCCAAAAAATCATCGGGCCGCTGCTCTTCTTGCAAAAAGAAGGCGAACACGTCCTTGTTTTCTTCGGTCACCTCCACCTCGTGCAGGGAACCATCCTTGCGCCGCACGTGCAGCTTGTAATGCCAGCGACAGGAATTGGCGCAGTTCCCCTGATTGGCGCCGCGCTCGGCGAGGAAGTTGGAGAGCAAACACCGCCCCGAATAGGTCATGCACATCGCACCATGCGCGAAAACCTCCAGCTTGATGTCAGGGCACCGTTCGCGGATTTCTTTCAGCTCCTCAAACGAAACTTCCCGCGCCAGCACCACCAGTGAGGCTCCCTTCTTCTGCCACGCCTGAACCGACAACCATGAACAGACATTCGCCTGCGTCGAGATATGAATCTCGATCGCGGGAAGGTGCTCGCGCACCAGATCAAAAACGCCAATATCCGCGACGATCACCCCGTCGGGCCGGATGTCGCGGATCGTGTCGATAAAGGCGGGCAGCTTCGGAAGATCGCGGTTATGCGAAAACAGATTGAGCGTCAGGTAAACCTTTTTGCCCTGCGCGTGCGCAAAAGCAATGCCCTCCCGCACATCCTCAAGCGTCAGGACCGAGCGCGTGCGAAGCGACAAATCCGGCGTGCCCATATAGATGGCATCCGCCCCATACAGCACCGCCACCTTAAGCCGCTCCAGCGACCCCGCCGGTAACAAAAGTTCAGTCTTGTGATCCATGTCTATTTATCTCCAAACGCCCGCATGCGCTCCATCAACGCTGCCGGATCGCCTGCGATCTCCACGATTTTTAGCCGCGAAGTCGTGCCGCTTTTTAGCGTGACCGCAGCCTTTTTAACGCCGAACAAGTCGGCCACCGCGGCCAGGATCGCTTTGTTGGCTTTACCGTCCACGGCAGCGGCAGCCACCGTGAGTTCAAGGGCCGTTTTCCCGTCCCCGCAATCAACCACCCGCGCCTGGCGTGTCCGCGAGGTACCCGGTCGTGCCCGCACCGTCAACCGAAGGCCGCCTTCAAACGGCTGGGCCACCTGACTCATCGCCTAAGGCATCCGCGAGGCCAGCGAATGGCGCATCTGGTCGGAAATGGCATCCAGGCTTTTCTCAAGCATCAAAAGGGCCTCGGCCTGTTTGGTCTGCGCCTTGTCCAGCTCTTTTTGCTGAAGCAACGACAAAGCCTGTTTCATGGACTCGCTACCTTCCTGCGAGTCAACAAGGCTAAGCCCCTGTCGTGTCATCGTCTCACGCAAGGCCGCATTCAAAAACTGTTGCTGCGCCACGGCGCGGGACCAGGCGGCCTCACTTGCTTTTTTCTCCTTCAGCGTCTTGGGCTTGCCCGTCCCCAGATGCGCGACCTCGTCCATCAATTCCTTTTGCCCTTTGACCAGCATTCGCAAAACGGAAACCTGCTGGATCATCTGGCTTTGCGCAGGAGTCAACTCCGGCGACGTCGTGCGCAGATTTTCGATCAGAACCTGTAAGCGCGCCAGCGAAACCCGCGCCGCTTCATTATCGCCAGAGGCCAACTGGTCCTCCACCGCTACCAAACGGTTTTGCAAATCGTCGGGGGTCAGCATCTCGCTGGCCGTCGCCAAAGGCCAGTCCAGCTCCTGCAAGGCGGGAGGTTGGCGCGCCCGCTCGCGCTCCATGGCCGCAAAATAAGCCGTCATCGTCTTGCGTACGCGTAGAACCATTGGGCGCACTTGCTGGCCCGCCAAGCCGTGCGCCAGTCCGGCACTCAGCACGCGCTCGGCCTCTGCCAGCTCCTGACGCGCCTTGCCGACTTCGCCTTCCTCAAGCCGCACAGCGGCTTGCCACAAAATGGCGTTCACCGCCGCCCGCGTGTCGCGCGAGTCATTCAATACCAGCCGCACGGCTCCCGAGCGCAAGCTCATCATCACCAGCGGATCGCCGTGATAAAGCCCCTGTTGCCGCGCGATGCCCGCCATCACATTCGCGGCCTCGTCCCGCGCCGCCGTATCCGTCTGGCTGGCCAGTTTCTGCCGCTCCTCGATCAAAGCCCGCGCAAAAGGATTGCGAAAGGTCCGCGAGGGCAAGGTCACGATCTTCGAGTTGCTCCACGCTTTGTGCCCCGCCCCGTCGGTCGCCACCAACTGGATCGTCACGGGAATCCCCGTCCATGGCAGGGAGGTCAGGTCGGCATAACGCGCCGCGTCGATCTCCTTGCCAACCGGCGTATCGAGCAGCATTTCGACCGGCTCCATGCTCACGCCCGCCGCCGATGTCGTCGGGGCGATGCGGACAGAAACCGATTCAACGCCGTAATCGTCACTGGCCTTGTAGGCAAAACGCATCGTCTTGCGCGCCGTGATCTCCGGCTCTTCAATCAACGTAATGCTCGGCGCACGATCGGGCACGATGGCCACACGCCACACCGCCAGCCGCCGCAGCCCGCGAAACAGAACCAGCGGCTTGGTTTCTTTTTGGGTGACAGACGGCGCAACCATGCTGGCCACCGCTACCCCGTCGCCGGAATCCGTCATTGGCTCTTCTTTTTGCATGAACCGCATGACCGAGGCCGGGTCGTCCTGTTCCCAGGTGCATTGCAACACGCTGCCCTCCACCACCGTCGGCACCAATTCCTTGTGCTCAGGCTCAAACGTCTGTGCCGCAAGGTGTGTGTAAGGCGGCGGCACGACGGTCATGGAAAGCCCCGTCACGCGACCAAACGGCCAAACGGATCCCCCCACGACGGCAGCGACAAACACCAGACCGAAAAGGACATGAGTTCTGTAGGCCCAATAGCCTTTGTCCTGACGAAACGCGACGGCGACCCACAGGCACAAAACAACGACCGCCAGCACATGGCTCCAGAAAATGACTGGCGAAAAAAGGCAAAACGCCACCGCCAAGCCATAAAAAAGGGCGAAGAGGAACGGGACTAAAAGACCGGAAAAGCCACCCGACTGCATCGAGGCCCCATTTGAGCGACGCACCGCCGTCCGGCGCGCCCGCGCTTCCAGAAACTTTCGCAACCGTTTTTTGGGCTCATTACGCGGCACGGTCGATACCTACCGGCAGCTCGAAACCGGCCTCCCATCCTGTTTGTTCCGCCGTGGCGATCCGCCTGCGGACCTGCACAAAGCGCGCACCGGACACCAAAATCTCTGGCACCTGCAACAAATCGCGCAGCAACGCCGTATCGAACCCGCCAAGGCACACCACATCGCCGCGCGACAAAACAGGCATCACACAGCTTGAGCAAAGCGGCGTGCCCCTGCGATCCACGAACAGGACCGCGTCCATCCGGCTGGCCGGATCTGTCGGATAAAGCCCAATACTTTCGGTGCAATAAGGGCTGGCGGCATCCTGCGCCTTGGGCAAAACCTCCAAATCCAGAACGGCAACAAGGCCCGTCGCGCCGGAATCGACCCGCAGAACCCGAGCAGCGAGAAGCCGCGCCTTTTGCATCGCCACAGCACCCAGACGGACATGAACGCGGCATGCCGTCACCGTCGCCACAGGCCCCAGCAGTCCGGCAAGCGTACCCGTCGCCGCCTCGTCCTCGAAATCCAGCAACAAGCTTGTCGGCGCGAAGCCTTGGGTGCGGATCATATGGACAAGCTTGGCCATGTCATAAAGGGCTTTTTCCGCCCGCGCGCGCGCGGCGGGCAAGGTCAGCGCAAAACCGGCAAAATCGACATGGCTTTCCCGTGTCATGGCCCCAAAAGCGTCAGCCAGTTCATCCACAGCAAAGCCATAGCGGCCCATACCTGTTTCGAACCGGCAAACCAAGGCGACAGGGGCCATCCGCCCCAAAGCCGTCGCAACCGCGCCGATCAGCTCGATTTCGCCGACTGTTCCGGCGGTGAGCAGCGGCGTTTCGCACAAAAGGGCCGAGGCCAGATCGTCGCAAGACTTGCCATAGCCCGTCAGCAGCATCGCGGAAGGCCTAAAGCCCGCCTCGATCGCCTTTTCAATCGTGCCAGAGGAAGTCACACACGCGCCGCACCCCTGCGCGGCCCAAAGGCCCGCCGTCGCCACGCTGGTGACCTGTTTGAAATCATAGCAAGGGGAAACCATCAAATCGCGCTTATAGCTCCGCGTGAGCGCGGCAATTTCCTGTTTCAACCGGAAAGAGCTGGTGCACAGGAAGGGCGGCTCGATCTCGGACACCAGTTCGCAAACCGGCAAGGCTTCAACGCACAAGGCCCCGTTATGATAGGCGAACGAAACTTTCGTCATGAGCCCCCATCCTTATCCAAAACCGGATCAGGCGCAGGGTAGGTGCGGGGATAGGTCGATTCGCCCTTGGCCGAAACGGGGGGATCGACAAAGGAAGGTTTTTTGCCGCAACCAGACAGGCCGACAAGCAGGCACACCAAGAAAGCACAGGCCCAAAGCTTGTGACGGGTCGCGCGCTGTTGATCTTTGTCTTTAAAGAGTGACATAGTCCTTGGTATCTCCGACCTTCATGCCCCTTGAATGTAAAATGTCTGCCCCCTCCTGCGCAACACTCCTTTCACGTTTTCTGCTGTTTTCCCTCCTGACGGCTTGCTTTTGGGCAACATCCGCAGCGGCAAAGCCTACCAACGGCTTCACAAAGCTGGAACGCCCCGTCAAATTACCCGACATTCTGGTCTATTGCCCCAACACGCGCCCGGCCAACCTAACTCAGGCCTTTAAGGCCCGCGCTCAAGGCAAACCGGTCTTGCTGCATCTATGGGCTCCGTTTTGCAAAGCTTGCGGGCCCGAAATGAAAGCCATCGACGCGCAGCACAGGCGGCTGACGGATGAGGGGCTTGTCATCATGACGCTGGCGGAAGACCCTCATGGCAACATCACCGTGCCGGCTTTCGGCAAACGCAACGGCATCTTGTCTTTGGAGCTGTGCTATGACCCGCTGGGCACAGTGATTGCACCAGCAAAGAATCCCGTCCTGCCCACGACCTATCTTGTCGCGCCGGACGGCCAAGTCCTCGCCGTCCACGAAGGCCCCATGGCTTGGGATAGCCTGTCGCTGAAGTGAGGGGAGGGGAAGGCACCGATATACCTGCCGCCTATCAAGACGTGGGAACGACGTTTACCCCCCCGAGTCATCCCCGCGAAAGCGGGGATCTATGGCCATCGCAAAGGCTGTTGTCGACAGTTGTGAATCCAATCCCTCAAATACAAGGCATATCTAAGCCAAGCCTTAAAAACGCCTCCGTCTCTATCGCCTACGACGTGGCGACGGCGGCGAAGATGGATTTGATGTCCGTATCGTCGATTTCTTTTTGGCCGACCATCAGATGAACCACGCCATCATCGTCCGTTTCAATTCCTGTCACCTGACCGATCGTGCGCACATCACTGGTTGTTAGCAAATCGCCATTGCTGTTCTTGGCTGTCATAACGAACTTATACACGCCATCTTCGGCGGCTTCACCGGAATCCAGCGTGCCATCCCATGCCACACGGTTCATGCCGGAAGTCGTAGTGCCATCAATTTTGGCAACAACGTCGCCATCGCTATCCTGAACCGAAATGACGACGCTTTGCGCCTCGGACGGCAAGGTATAAGCGAGTAAGGCTTGCCCGTTTTGCACCACAAGCTCGCCATCCGTTGACGATTCGACATATTGCCCAACGTAATTCAACAGCGGCGTGATGCCGTTGGAATTGAGCGTCGAAAGCACATCATCCAGCTTGTCGTTCGTCGCCATCTGTTGTTCGACTTCTGAATATTGAACAAGCTGCGAGGTAAACTCGCTGGCATCCATGGGGCTTGTCGGATCCTGATTAGACAATTGAGCCGTCAGGATTTGCAAGAAGGTGTTGAAATCCGCGTTAAGCGACGAGGTGCTGTCGCTCGTTGTGGTCGAAGCCGTCTTCTCCGCCGCCTTTTGCGAGGCGATATAGCTGTTGAGGATCGAGCTGTTATCTGTTGAACCGACGGCTGTCATGGTCAAAACTCCTTAAACGTGGATGTTCACGCGCCCAGGCGTGAGGTAATAGGAGTCAACGCCTGTGGTCGTCTCACCCGCTTGAGTATCGGTAACTTGCGTCGTCGTGCGGCCTGCGCCTGATGAAGACGAACCGCCGTCCGACTGGCTTTGCGCAAACGCGCTTTGCCCCCCATCGCCGCGCAGCGAAAACTCGAGGCAACCGGAATCGGCCTGAAGCCCCGCTTCCTGAAGAGCCCGTTGCAGGCTGCCTTCATCTTTTTGCAGCATGTTCAGCGTCGTCTGGTTGTCGGCGATAACTGTGCCCGTCACGGATTTGTCCGCGCCGAACTCCAGCTTCACTTCGATCTTGCCCAACTCGCCCGGGCGAAGCTGGATCGTGATCGTATCCGTCCCGTCCTTGGCCGCCTTATGGAGCTGAACGGCAACCTGCTCTACGGCCTGAGGCAACCCCGTGGTGCCGCCCTTGGTCACCCGCGCCGCCGACAGTTCGCTGGCGGTGCCATAGGAAATCGCGCTGCGCACACCCGAAGCCAGCCCGATGGAGGAACTAGCCGCCGAAGCATTGCCATTTTCCTGAGCTCCCGAAGACGAAGCCGCCGTGGTCGCTGCCGCACCCGCACCAGCCGTGGCCACGCCAGCCGTGGCCGTGTTTTGTGCTGTTTGCTGCGCAACCGCCGTTTCCTGTCCGCTCTGACCCAAGGTGTTGCGCACAGGCGCATCGGACATGGCGGCCTTGACTGCCGATCCCTTGTCATTGGCCGCTTTTTGCGCCAGTGCCTCAAGGTCAAGGCCAGCCAGCATGTCGTCAACGTCGGCTGATTCAGTCGTATCAGGCCCTGGCCCTTCCTTTTGCGTCTTGGCCGCCGCAAGTTCGCCCGCAATCTTATCAAGAGCGCTTGTCAGCGTCTCCTCACCTTGCGTTTGGACCGACTCGGCTTCACCAGACGACGCCGTATCTTTTTTCTTCGTCTGCGAAGGCAGAAGGTCCGGCGTGGCCGCTTGTGTCAGAGGCGTCTCCGGTGTCGTCGCCTGCTGCGTCGGCATCGTCTTCGTCACGTTCGCTGTCTGCGAGGTCACCGCGTCGCCTTCCGCCGCGTCGCCGGTCGCGACTTGCGACGCAGGACAACCATCCAAAGGGATGAAGGCCGCCACCTTGGCCTCCAACTCTCCATCGTCGTTCGCGTCGGCTTTCTTCTTCCCCGAAGCGGCAGCACCTTCTTCGGTAACCGTGTCAGCTGACGCGGACTCTTGTGTCGCATCGTCGCTTGCCGACTCATCACGCGCCGAAAGCTCTGTTTCGTCGTTGGGATTATCTTTGTCGGATGCCTCGGCCTTGCTGGCCGGGGCCTCGCGCACCGGCTCATCGGGTGCAGTGCGGGCTGCCTTGCTTTCGCCGCGCGCATCGTCCGATGAACCGTCGGTCACAGTTTGCTGACTGGCAGGCTCATCGGCCTCGCGCGCTGAACGAGCCTCCCGCGCCGATCGGCTCGAGACTTCGGAAGCCCCCGTTTCGGCCAACAGGCTGGCAAAGCCACCTTGCGTCGCGCTGGCCCTTGTGCCTGTCCGCGAACGCAGGGAAGACAGGAGCGAAGAGAGGGTTTTCTCGCTTGATAGTACCGTTTGGGTTTCTGCACCAAAAGCCATGACCGATCCTTTCCTTAACCTCTTGTCCCACCCGTATCTTAGGCCGTCCGGTTCACCGCGACCGCCATCACATCCCCTGCATAAGCCGGCTGTCCAGACGGTAGCTTGCGCGGGTCGCTGTAACTGTCATGCGCTTTGCACTGCTTGCGTGCCGTTTCCATGATCGTTCCCACCAAAGCCTGTGTCGCCTCGACCGCCACTTTCAGCGTCTTGACATTCTTCTCTGTTGCTGTTGCAAGAACCTCGCCAATTTGCTTGAGGCGTGCCCGCGTCGAAGCCGCCAGTTTTTCCAGCAAATCAGGGTTCTGGATCACGATGGTCATGCTGGAGCGATAATCGCGGATCAGCTTGGCCTTTTCGGCGCGGACGGCGGCTATTTCTGCCGCGTCTTTTTTGCCGACCAGTGCCGTTTCCTGATCAAGGACGACGGCCAGCTCGCTCATCACGGCCATAGAGGATTCAACAATCTTCTCGTACTCGCTTTCGCGGCTTGTCTGTCCATCCGTCGCTTCTGTCATGATCGTCTCCTTTTCGTCTTTTCCAATTAAACCGTCGGGCCGGGCTGAACGCCATCGGCCTGATTTTGCATGCGGATCATCGCGTCCATAAGTGCGGGAGAAAGGCCGTACTGATCATTCCTCACCATCGACTTGCCATATTCCTGCAACAACAAATCGCGCATTGTGTCCTCGCCGACTCCGCCACCGAACATCCCGTCCGTCTTCACGCCCTCCCACATAGGCTTAAGCATCTGAGACATGAACACGGCTTCAAAATCCTTGGCGGCCTTCTCGGCTTTTGCGAGGTTAATTCCTTTGCGATTGAAAGAGCTTGTCTGCGTCGAGCTTAGAACGCTGACATCGGGAACAATGGCTTCCATGGACTTGACCCTCCCTTAAATCACTTCAAGATCGGCTTGCAGAGCACCCGCCGCCTTGATGGATTGCAAAATCGTGATCATATCGCGCGGCCCGATGCCCAAAGCGTTGAGGCTTTGCACCATGTCCTGCAAGCTCACCCCCGTCTTTATCACGGCCATCTTGTTGCCAGCCCCCTCATCTACGGCCAGCTCCGTGCGCGGCACAGAGGTCGTATCACCCTGCGAAAACGGCGCGGGCTGGGACACCATCGGGGTTTCGGTGATGCGGATGGTCAGATTTCCCTGCGCAATCGCGACCGTGTTAATGCGGACATTCTCGCCCATCACGATCACGCCGGATTGCTCGTCGATGACGACCCGTGCAACCTGATCGGGTGCGACTTGCAGCTGTTCAATCTCGGTCATCATGCCCACAACGTCATGACGGCGGGCATCGGGCACCAGAACGCGCACCGTCGCCGCATCTATGGCCGAAGCCGCTTGCGTATGGAAATGCTGGTTAATTGATTCCGCAATACGGTCCGCCGTCGTGAAGTCAGGGTTACGCAGCGACAAGCGCATAGAGCCCAAATCAGCCAGACGGAAAGGGATTTCGCGCTCGACAATCGCTCCGTTTGCAATGCGGGCGGATGTCGGCACGCCCTTGGTCACCGACGTACCCTGTCCCTGCGCACTGAACCCGCCGACGGCCAAGGCCCCCTGCGCCACAGCGTAAACCTCGCCATCCGCGCCAAGCAGCGGGGTGACCAGCAAGGTGCCGCCCGTCAGGCTCTTGGCATCGCCGAGCGTCGAAACCACCACATCAACCCGCGAGCCCTGAGACGAAAAGGCGGGCAACGTCGCGGTTACCATCACGGCAGCGACGTTCTTGGTCTTCATGCTGGTGCCGCGCGTGTTGACGCCCAGACGCTCTAGCATGCCCACAAGGCTGGTTTCGGTGAAAGGGGAATTGGTCAGGCTGTCGCCCGTGCCATTCAGGCCGACCACAAGGCCATAGCCGATCAGCATATTGTCGCGCACACCCTCGAAATCCACAACATCCTTGAGGCGAGAAGTCGCATGGGCAGGCGAAGAAAGCGAAGCGAGAAACAGAAATCCGAGGCCAAACACCACAACACAAGCCTTGCGGGCGCGGCGAAGGGATAAACCAAGGCCGCCAACAAGACGCGGGGAATAAGGGGAGAGAGTTGATAAAAGTGTCTTAAGCATCGAAGCTCCTGTTTCTCGCCCCAAGTAAGAAGCAAGCTTCGTGCCAAACGGCGAACCCCTTCAAGAAACCCTTAACTATCTGGAAAGACAAAGACGTTTGGCCTTACCTCCCCAAAACCCCGAAAGCCGCTTATCGTCAGGGACTCCACCAGACAGGCAGCTTTTGCCGCCCCGCCCCAACAAGGCCTCTGCCCTTTCGGGTGTAGGTTAATAAGGCAGGAAAGAATCTTTTCGTTCGTGGTAGAGGCTTTAAGATAAATAAGGTAGAATCACCGCATGAGTATGCGAATCGACGGCCCCTCCACACTTCGCCCCTCCGGTTCTGTCCGGCGGACGGGGAAGGCTGGCTCCAGCTCTGAGTCAAGCTTTTCCAAGCATTTAGAAGAAGCCGAGGAATCCTCGGGCCTGCAAGGGGCCTCGGCCCTTGGGGCGGTTAGCTGTGTTCTGGACTTGCAGGAAGTGGACGATGCCCTCGCCCGCGCTGCCCGTGGCAAGCTCCGCGCGGAAGATATTCTGGATAAACTGGACGATTTGCGGCTCGATCTGCTCACAGGCAGCATCTCAAAAACCAAGCTGGAACGGCTCTCGGCCATTGTTGGCCAGCACCGCGCCGAGGTCTCCGACCCTGCTTTAGGACAAATTTTGGATGAAATCGACCTGCGCGCGCAAGTAGAGCTGGCAAAATTCACATCAACTCAGCTATAAACCCTCATTCATTTCGAATCGATCAGGAGACGCAGCCCATGGTTACGGTACCCGACAATTATAAGCCCACCGAAAAAGAAGCCTACATGAATCCTGTGATGCTGGAATATTTCCGGCGTAAGCTGTTGGCATGGAAAGAGCAAATCCTTGCCGATGCCAATTCGACGCTTCAGGATCTTCAAGACGAAGGCGGCCTGCGCGAGTCGGATGTTGCGGATCGTGCTTCGGTCGAAACAGACGTCGCGCTTGAGCTTCGCGCACGCGATCGTCAGCGCAAGCTGATCAGCAAAATCGACGAAGCTTTGGAACGAATTCGCAACAACGACTATGGCTATTGCGAGGAAACTGGCGATCCGATCGGGATCAAGCGGCTTGAGGCCCGCCCCGTCGCGACTCTGACGGTCGAAGCGCAAGAGCGCCACGAACGCATGGAGAGAACCCACCGTGACGAGCGCGAATAAACCTGCCTTTTATTCTGTTCTTCTGATCCTCGCCTGTTTGCTGACCTCTTGGGAGGCCAGAGCCGAAGAGATGCAAGGCATCGCTCCGGCTCTTTATGGCGTATCCGAAATTCAAGTCCAATACGGACGCATCGGCAATCCCAAAGCCAGCGCGAATTGCGGCACATCAAGCGGCGAAGTCCTTGCCAGCGTGCTCAAGTCGATGGAAGGCGAAGGGCTGCCTGCCTTCTCCGTTTTGCACGCCCCCCAACAACAAGAAACAGCCGCGCGCGTGAATGCCTATCCCGATGTCATCACGCTTCAGCCGCGTGACAAAGAATGTATTTCATGGGTTGCCCTGACCGTCAGCAGCCGCGAGCCGTTGCAGATTAATCCCATAGGCCTGCCGCGCAATCTGACCACAACCTATTGGACCGGCGGCCTGATGGTGGGAAGCCCCGCCAGTGCCCACGCCGCCTCGATCAACGAAGCGTTTCAAAAACTGGTTGAACAATTTGGCCGCCAATACCGCGCGGATCAGCCACCTGACCTGACGCCGCAAGAAGCCACGTCCTTTATGAAGGACTCAACAAGCAAGTAAGCAAAGCGGGGGCTTATTCCGCGCTCTGCCGCGCCATCAGGGCGGCGGTCAGCGTGCCATCGTCCAGATAATCCAGCTCGCCACCCACGGGCAGGCCGTGTGCAAGGCGCGAGACTTTCACGCCGGATTCCTGTAGCCGTTCGGCGACATAATGGGCCGTAGTCTGGCCTTCCACCGTTGCACTGAGAGCCAGAATTACTTCGTCCACCGTTTCGTTTTGCACACGAGACAGCAGAGAGTCGATCCGCAAGTCCGAGGGACGTATCCCCTCAAGCGCGGACAAAGTGCCGCCCAGAACGTGATAACGCCCCTTGAACGCCCGCGACCGCTCCAAAGCCCACAGATCGGCTACATCTTCGACAACGCAAATCGCCGAGGGATCGCGGAGCACGCTGCTGCAAATCGCGCAGGGCGAAGCCACGTCCCAATTACCGCAGATTTCACAGCTTTGCACCGAGTCGGCGACATGCTGCATCTGTTCGATCAGCGGCAGCATAAGGGCTTCACGCCTTTTGAGAAGGTGCAGCACGGCCCGCCGCGCCGAGCGCGGCCCAAGGCCCGGCAGCTTGGCCATCAGCTGCGTCAATTGATCGAGCGGCGAGGCCATAGGATCAGAACGGCAACTTCATGCCAGCGGGCAATTTCACCCCGCCCATGGCGCGTTCCGTTTCACTGGCGATGATCGCGTCGATCCGCGCCTTGGCATCATTCACCGCCGCCGTGACCATGTCTTCCAACATCTCCACGTCGGACGGATCCACCACCTTGGGATCAATCTTGATCTGCTTCACATCATATTTGCCGTTCATGGTCACGGTGACCAGATCGCCACCGGCCTGCCCCGTCACTTCGGTTTCATTCAATTTGTTTTGCATCAGGTTCATCTTGTTTTGCATATCCTGAACCTGTTTCATCATCTGGCCCATATTGAGCATGTGTGTGTCCTTTGCTTGTGTTTTATGGTGCGTCCTTTTTGTCCGCTTCGGTCGAAACAAACGGGATGCCAGCCGTAGCCTATGGCCACGAAAGTGGGTGCTGGTATCCCCCTTCTCCTTTTTCTCTCCAGTTATGCAAAAGGCCTACTGAGAAAACTACCTCTCCACCCCGAAGTACAGGTTACTTTCCCTCTCCCCTGGCGGGAGGGAGAGATTTAAGTTAGCACCACCTCATAACGCGAAGGTCCTAACAAACTGCCCGAAACCTAATCTTCCTCGATCTCGAGCAGAGTCGATTCGTCGGCATCTTCGCTTTCCACCGCAAGCGGGGCAACCTCTTTTTGCTTCAGGTTGACAATTTTTGAGTCCGCAAAGACAGCCCGCACGGCCTGCATCAACGGGTGAGCCTCGGCTTTTTCATGGCGGCGGCGTTCGATTTCTTTGTCTTCTTCGGCCAGCGTCGGGCCGCCCGCCTCATCCACCACCGCAACGATCCATCGTTGGCCCGTCCACTGGCTGAGGCATTGGCCCATGCGCGGCACCAGATGGGGCGAGGCGTCAGGGACCACCCGCACCTCAAGCTTGCCTTCTGCCAGCCGCACCGGATGCACATAGCTGCATAGCTCGGCGTAAAGATTCCCCTCGCGATTCAGCGCAAAAAGCTCCACGAG
>JAQUHK010000077.1 GCA_028683655.1 Alphaproteobacteria bacterium | reverse complement strand
CCCCCGCGCTATCCGCTTTGCTCAAAAAGTCTTGGAGCTGGCGAAGAACTAAGGTTCCGCGTCACGCCTTTTTCGGCAGCCTTGCCAGCAACGGGTCCATGATCCTTGGGGGCAAGGCAGCCAAAATCCAGACCAACGCCGCAAGCCGCCATGGAAACGTGAGGCGTGGCTTGTTGGCAGCCAATCCCTTTTTAATAATCTGAGCCGCCTCATCGGGCTGCATCAAAAACGGCATGGGAAAGCCGTTGGCTCCCGTCATCGGCGTTTCAACGAACCCCGGACAAATCACGTTAACCTTGATTCCGCACGCCGCCATCTCGGCCCGCAGGGCCTCGCCGTAAACCCGCACACAAGCCTTGCTGGCGCAATAGGACGGGGCCCCCGCAAGGCCGCGAAACCCCGCCAGCGACGCCATAAGCGCAAGCTGTCCACTGTGCCGTTTTTTCATGCCCTCAAGCGCGGGCCAAAGCGTGTTGAAAACGCCCTGCACATTCGTCGCGAAAATAGCCTCGGATTGCACGGGCGTTTCATCCCCGCCGCCCGTCCCTGCCGAAATGCCAGCGTTGGCAATCACAAGATCAAGTGGATAGCTTTGCTCAATCTTGTGGATCCATGCTGCCATGCCTTTACTGTCCGTCACATTGACACGTTCGGGATAAACCTCTGCGCCCTTGCGACGCGCTTTGTCAGCAACAGCGATCAGTCGTGGCTCGTTGCGCCCCGACAAAAAGAGAGTCACGTCCTTTTCGGCATAGGCCAAGGCCAACGCCGCACCAAGACCGCTTGAGGCACCGGTGATCAGGATATTTTTCGGCTTACGATCCATATTGCCCTCGCACAAACCGGCTGATGCTTGCCATCGTGAATAGCTTGAGCCATCCATCTTCATAGGCCGCCAAAAGACTGTCGCCCTCACGGCTCCACACAAGGCCTTTGATACTGCTGCCTTGTTCGGCAACCGGCGCATGGATCATGATTTCCATCCGTCCGTCAAAAGGTGCCAGCACGATCATCCCGTCATCATAGCCTGCGGCAACCAGCGGATCAGCCGGGTGCGGCGCGACGGCACAGACCCTCCGCGCTTCAGCCCCCCCCAAGGTCAAGGGAGCCTTGTTCCATGGCCCCCCATCAAAAAACGGCCAGCACACTATTTGCGCACTACCGCTCGTCACAAGATATTTTTTATCCGCCGTAAAGCCCATCGACGTGATTTTGGACTCATAGCCCTGCATGTGCATTTCATTGCCGGACTCCTTGGACTTAAGGGCGGCACCCATTTTCCATCCATGAAGCGAACAATCCTGCATCGCGGAGAGAAGGATTTTGCTGTCCGGTGTCCAAAAGCTGTTCAGGTGCGAGCCCTTCCATGGCAACAGCTCTCCTTCCGTATCCGGTGCGTTCGACCAAAAGACGCTGACACCGTTATAATGGCTGACCGCCAGATGTTTAGCACTCGGGGAAAAGGACAGGCCTCCAATCGAACTCGGCAAGGCGACGGGATCGACAAGTGGTTTGCCTTCCTCATCCAGACGATAAAGCGTTTTACCACTGCTGTACGCGCGATGTCCTTCGCTGCTAGAGGCCACATGATCGATCCACTTGTTCTTTTCTTGGGCCAGCAGTGTCGGCGCGGCAAGGGCGGGATCGACAAGATAAACGCAGCCATCATCGCCACCCGACAAAAACGCGTGATCATCGGAATCCGGCGCGATCTCCAAGCTCACGCCATCATGCGCCTTCAAGACACGTGGGTCTTCGCCAGCATCGTCGGTCGGCACGACGACCAGCGAGCCATCCCCAAGTGCCCCCATGGCCCATGTGCCGCGCCGGTTGGCGACGAGCGATAACAGCGTCAAATCAAGGTGCCATTGACGGCAAACGGAGGTCGGTTTGGTCATGCGTCTCCTGCGGGAAAAGAAGCCATTGCAAAATATTTATGCGCGGCGGCTACGTCGGCTTGTATTTGCTCTTTCAAAAAAGCAATGTTCTCGAAAGCTTTTTCCGGCCTCAAAAAATGAAGCAACTGGATTTCCCAAGCCTTGCCATAGATGTCTTTGTCGAAATCAAAAAGATACAGCTCAGCCAGTTCCGTGAGCCCGTCAACGGAAGGGCGTTTGCCGATATTTATGACCCCTTGGTGCCAAAGGTCCGTTCCCTTCTGCCGCGCCAGCGCAACATAAGGCCCAAAGCGTGGACGGATGAGATCGCCCAGCGCAAAGTTGGCTGTCGGAAACCCCAACGTCCGGCCACGCTGTTGCCCCTTTTGAACCTTGCCTTCAAACAGGAAAGGGCGCCCCAACAAGGCCGCGCTCTTTTCAACTTTGCCATGCCGCAACAAGGACCGTATGCGTGAAGACGAAATGATTTCGCCCTCCTTATCGCGGCACGGCGGCTCTTCCGTCACCGCCACGCCGAAAGGCTCCAGATAACGGCGCAAGGCTGCCCGATCGCCGCCGCGACCACTGCCGAAAACAAAATCAAAGCCGACAACGACGTGCTCGGCTTGACAGCCCCCCATCAAACTATCGGCGACGAACGCATCCGGTTTCTTGCTGGCAAAGGTGGGTGTAAAGGAAAGGGTCACCACGCCATCCATGCCGCTTTCATGCAAAAGCCTTTCTTTGACGGGGGGCGGCGTCAGCCTGAACGGTTCTTCGTCTTTTTTAAACAGCGCATAGGGGTGCGGCTCGAAGGTCAGCACATAGGCTTTTGTTTTCCGTTTTTGGGCTTCTTCTTTGGCTTTTGTCAGAACGGCTTGGTGCCCCAGATGGACCCCGTCAAAATTGCCAAGAGCCCAAACGCCGCCGGTATAAGGAAAAGGCTTTTTCGATAAGGTCATGAGATGCCTTTGGGGGTCGTCCACCCGTTCTCTGTCTGTTTCCAATAAGCCAGTGTGTGCTTTTGTTTTTTATAGGCCGTCCACCTTTGTCGCGCCGCTGCCTCAGCCTCGCCGTCCAGCCCGTTGAACAGATCACAGACAAGATCAATCCCCTCCATCGCTTCGACTGGCCGTCCATCAACAACGAAAAGAACCTGAGCCCCATTCGGGTTTTCGGCTTTAGCCGTCAGCCAGATGGGTGTTTCCGCCTCGTGCCCGTCCTTTTTCGTTCCATGCGGTAAAAAGGACTCCGGTTTAAAGGACCATAAAAGAGAACTAATTTCTGCTATTTCATCGTTGTTTTTAGCCCAAACAACCGCCCGCCACCCTTTTTGGAGCGTTTTTTCCAAAAGCTCCGGCAACGCCTTGTCCAAAGACGAACGGGTCATATGATAGAAACGGATCTCGGTCATGTCCTTCTTATACCCCGTCCTTTTGCGTGACCTGAAGCATAAAATCGTTTAGAAAGGGACCTTACTTTTTTCAAAGGGTTAAGTCATGCGCATTCTTTTTTGCGGCGATGTTATGGGGCGCTCGGGGCGCGATGGATTGATGCGGCATCTCCCTGCCCTCAAGAAACGCTTTGCGCCAGAGGTCACCATCGTCAATGCCGAAAATGCCGCTGGCGGTCACGGTGTCACGCTGAAAATAGCACAGGAACTGTTGGCCCTTGGCATTGATTGCCTGACAACCGGCAACCATGTCTGGAACCAGAAGGAGCTTCTGTCCTCCATTGCGCTTCTTCCCAATCTTCTGCGTCCCCTGAACTTTCCCGCAAACACGTCAGGGAAGGGCTCTTTCCTGCATGTTCTGCCGGATGGCCGGAAATTACTGATTGCCAACATCATGGGCCAGCGCGGGATCGAGCCAATCCTTGACGATCCTTTCGCTACGGCAGACAAGCTGCTTGCCATGAACCGGCTTAGTCCCGCGCTTCAAGGCATTTTTATCGATTTTCATGCCGAGGTTACCTCGGAAAAAGTGGCGATGGGGGCCCATCTTGACGGACGCGTCTCGGCCGTCGTCGGCACGCATACCCATATTCCTACCGCCGACGCCCGCGTCCTGCCAGCAGGGACGGCCTTTCAAACCGACACCGGCATGTGTGGCGATTTCAACAGCGTGATCGGGATGAAAAAAGAACTCGCCCTGTGGCGTTTCATCCAAAAAACCCCCGGCGAGAGGCTTTCTCCTGCCGAGGGCGAAGCAACGATCTGCGGCCTCTTTGTCGAAACAAACGACAAAACAGGCTTAGCCGTTAAAGCCGAATCATTCCAAACAGGGGGCGTTTTAGCCCCCCGTTGAAACTGTTTTCATTTATTCCATGCTGCCACGACGGGTCTTGGGGCCGTCGTTGGTGTTCTGGTTCATCGAGTCAAAGAAGTCGTTATTTGTTTTGCTGTATTTCAGCTTGTCGACAAGGAACTCCATCGCGTCCGTCGTGCCCATGGGCATCAAAACGCGGCGCAGGACCCACATCTTCGACATGGTCGGCTTGTCAACCAACAGCTCTTCCTTACGCGTGCCCGACTTGGTGATGTCGATGGCGGGGAAGGTGCGACGATCCGACAACTTGCGATCAAGGATGATTTCCGAGTTACCGGTACCCTTGAATTCTTCGAAGATGACTTCATCCATACGGCTGCCCGTATCGACCAAGGCCGTTGCGATGATGGTGAGCGAACCGCCTTCCTCGATATTACGCGCCGCGCCAAAGAAACGCTTGGGGCGTTGCAAGGCATTGGCATCCACACCGCCGGTCAGCACCTTGCCCGATGAAGGAACAACGGTGTTATAAGCGCGCGCAAGGCGCGTGATGCTGTCCAGAAGGATAATCACATCGCGCTTGTGCTCGACCAGACGCTTGGCCTTTTCGATGACCATTTCGGCCACTTGAACGTGACGCGAGGCGGGTTCGTCAAAAGTTGAACTGATGACTTCGCCTTTCACCGAACGCGCCATATCCGTGACTTCTTCAGGACGTTCGTCGATCAGCAAGACGATCAAGTACGCATCAGGATGATTTTTGGAAATCGCATGCGCGACGTTTTGCAGCATGACCGTTTTACCGGTACGCGGCGGCGCAACGATCAAGGCACGCTGGCCCATGCCAAGCGGCGAGATCAAATCGATCACGCGCGTCGTGAAATCTTTCTTGGTCGGGTCTTCAAGCTCAAGCTGCAAGCGACGGTTGGGATAAAGCGGCGTAAGGTTGTCAAAACCGATGCGGTGACGCGCCTTGTCCGTATCCTGAAAATTGATGCTGTTGACTTTGAGCAGCGCGAAATAGCGTTCAGATTCCTTCGGTGCTCTGATCTCGCCTTCCACCGTGTCGCCCGTACGCAGGTTGAACTTACGAACTTGTGATGGGGAAACATAAATATCGTCGGGTCCAGCCAGATAGTTGGATTCGGGCGAACGCAAAAAGCCGAAACCGTCCGGCAAAACTTCCAGAACGCCTTCACCATAAATGGCGTTGTTCTGTTCAGCTTCCGCTTTCAAAATGGCAAACATCATTTCCTGTTTGCGCATCGAGCTGGCATTCTCAACTTGTTTTTCTTCGGCAAACGCCAATAATTCGGACGGCGTCTTCGCTTTCAGTTCTTTCAAATTCATGGCAACCTTATACGTTTTTAAGTCTGGAGGATCGTTGTGATAAACCGCGCCGTTCGTTGTCTGTCATAAGACAATCTATCCGCTTGGGCAGATCAACTTTTGCGCTGTCGGAGGATACCGGAAGGGATAGGGTCTCGCTGTTTTTCAGAAAAACACTCGATCCGGCGATGGTTCCTTCTACCTATCCCCTGCCCAGAAGTCAAAGTTTTTCTATGGTAAACGCGGCGAAAGCTGGTTATTACTCAAAAGTTTGGTTAATTTTCAAATGATTGACGCGAGGCCTTCTATAAAACGGGGAGAACAGCCTACCGTCGGGGCTAAAAAATAAGCAGGACAGCCCGCCTCTTCGGCTTTTTGCCGGACCTGCACGCCTAATTCTCCTATCGTTTCAACATGTTCACAAACAAACGAAAGGGGAATAACAACCAAAGGCCTCTTGGCGCGGCTTTGATCCAGAACCACCTCTTCCAGACACGGACCGATCCACCGCACTGGGCCGACCCGACTTTGATAAGCCAGACACCAGTTTTCTTCCTTAAGCCCAATCCATTCAGCTAGTTTTCGCGCTGTCTTCTCACAAGAAACCGGATAGGGATCACCGCGCCGAACGATCTTTTCCGGCAGCCCGTGCGCCGAGAAAATAACAAAGGGGTTACTTTCTTCGCCTAGCATCTTTTGTACGTTTTCACTTATGGCCCCCAAAAACCCGTCATTCGCCCAAAAGGAGTCGATCGTTTTAAGCGGGCATGAAATCCTTTCTTGTCGAAAAACGTCTTGGGCCTCTTTCAAAAAAGAGCCCGTTGTCGTGGTTGAGAACTGGGGATAGAGCGGCAAAAGAACCATTTTATCTGGATCGAATTGCTTGATGTCGACCACGGCCTCCCAAACAAACGGCGGGCTATAGCTCATGCCGACAAACACTTTGTAAAGACCGTCACCACGCCGATTTAGGGCCTCTTCCAGGGCTTGCGCTTGGGCCCGCGTGTTGGCCAAAATCGGCGATCCGCCACCGATCTGGGCGTAATTCTTTCTGGCTTCCCGAAAGCGCATCAGTGTAATCAATCCGGCAAGGCAACAACGAAGTGGCTGGGGCACGCCCAGAATAGCTTTATCGTTAAAAAGCCTGAACAAAAACGGAGCCACATCTCCAAGCCCTTTGGGCCCACCCATCGTCCCGACAAGCACCGCCGTTTTTTTCATGGCCGCCAATCCTTCACAAAATGGACCAACTGCGTCACATGCTCCGGCGGTGTTTCCTTCACCACGCCATGCCCTAGGTTGAAAATATGGCGCGGACCAAATTGACGGAGAAGATAGGCGGCCTGCTTAAGCATCGCGGCCCCGCCCTCAAGCAACAACGCCGGATCCAGATTCCCCTGCAAGGCCCCATGAGGCTGAAGCTCCCGCGCGGCCCAGCTTGGATCGACTTGCTGATCCAACCCCACCGCATCGACACCCGTCGCCTGCTGATAGGCCATGTAATCCTGTGGCGTTGCCCCGCGCGGAAAGCCAATGATCGGCACGTTGGGAAAGGCTTGTTTTAAGGCCAGAACGATCCTTTTTGTCGGGTCTGTGACGTAACGACTAAAGGCCTTTCCTGTTAACAAGCCCGCATGGCTGTCAAAAAGCTGAATCACATCAACCCCGGCTTTGATCTGAGCCGATAAATAAGCCACGGTTGCTTGTTCGAGTAAGGCCATCAAATCATCCAGCAAGGGTTCTTCCTTAACCGCCATCTGACAGGCCGACGCAAAGCCCGTTTGGCTACACCCCTCGATCATGTAACAAGCCACCGTCCACGGGCTTCCTGCAAAACCAATGAAGGCTGTTTGATCGGTCAAAGACGGGAGAACCTTGCAGATCGTTTCAAGAACAGGGGCCACGCGCCCTTCATCCCATTTCAGGGAAGACAGCTTTTCAAATGGCTTGAGAACCGGGCCTTCTTGCTCGACGAATCTGACATCCTGCCCCAGCGCAAAAGGAACGAGTAAAATATCGGCAAACACAATGGCGGCATCCAGAGGATAACGTCGCAAGGGTTGAAGCGTGGCCTCGCTGGCCAAATCAGGTGAAAGGCAAAACTCTATGAAGGTATCCGCTTTTTCTCTGAGTTGCCTGTATTCTGGCAAATAGCGTCCCGCTTGACGCATAAGCCAAACAGGAGTCGCTTCAACCTCTTTGCCTTGCAAGACCGAAAGGACAGGTTTCTCGTTTTTATACACGGTTCTTATCCTTCTTAAATTTAATAAATAAGATTGTAGAAGATAGTGGGGCCTGCGCAAAGTGTGGATTCTTTTTAAATCTCTTTTGTTAACCGTTTTTTCATCTTTTATCCAGATTGGTCCTGATCGCTCGTTGCAGGAGCAACATTGTTAACAAAAAGTAAAAGAACTGAAAAAGAGCCAGAGGAAAAGCCTGTGGATAACGGGCATAACATCACATCAAAACGCTCCCCGTTATTCACAGGGAGGACACGCAAAAGAGTCCCCGAATAATGATGACGTGGATAAAGTGCCGATAACGGGCATTGAAAGCCAGCGCACAATGCGGCAATGTAACTTATCCCCAATAACACACCATTGGTAAATGAAACGTGAACGAATCTCGTAAAAAAGTTTTTCATGTCCATCTTGTCTCGGATGCGACCGGTGAAACGATCAACAGTATCTCACGCGCCTGTCTGGCTCAGTTCACGAATGTGAAAATCCAAATTCATTATTGGAGCCTGATCCGCACAAAACGACAGCTCGATCTTGTCGGCGAGGGACTGCGTCATTGGCCGGGCTTGGTTCTCTATACCTTTGTAGATGAAAATATGGGGCGCGCTTTGGCAGACATGTGTTTGCGTTACAATCTGCCGTCTCACTCGGTCTTGGATCCCATTCTCCTCGTGATGGGAGCGTTTCTTGGGCGGCAATCGGAACATGCGCCGGGCAAGCAGCACGTTTTGGACGAGGATTATTTCGCCCGAATTGATGCGATGGAATATGCGCTTTCTTTCGATGATGGTAATCGCGTTGATAAACTGGAATGCGCCGATGTTATCGTTCTGGGCGTATCGCGCACGTCTAAGACACCGACCTGCATCTATCTATCCCATCGGGGCATTCGGGCGGCGAACGTGCCGATTGTTCCCGATGTTCCTTTGACCATTGATTTTGCCGCGCTCCAAAAACCGCTTGTTGTTGCGCTGACGCGCGATCCTGATTCCCTTGTTGAAACGAGGCGATCTCGTCTGCGCCTGCTTCACCAGTCAGACGACACGCCCTATACTGATCCTGAAAAAGTCAGGGAAGAAGTTCGCGAAGCGCGGCGTTTTTATGGACGGCTTGGCTGTCCTATCATTGATGTCACGCGTCGCTCGGTTGAAGAAACCTCTGCGGAAATCATGATGCTCCTTCATAAAAGGAAACTGGAAAAAGAAATAAAAAACGCGGCTGAGGGCGGAAAGGATTGTCCAATATGATGAAGGACCTGACAGGTAAAACACAAATTGCCGGCGTGATGGGATGGCCCGTTGGCCACTCGCGCTCGCCGCGCTTGCACGGCTATTGGTTAACCCGCTATGGTCTCGACGGGGCCTATATCCCGTTGCCCGTCAAGCCGGATAAAATCGGCGAGGCCCTTCGCGCGTTGCCTGTTCTTGGGCTGAGGGGGGCGAATTTAACCATCCCGCACAAGGAAACCGCTATCCCTTTCCTTGATGAAATTGACGATCTGGCGCGTCGCGTCGGGGCCGTGAATACGGCTATCGTTCGCGAAGACGGCTCATTGTTAGGAACGAACACGGATGTTTTTGGTTTTTCCCAAAATCTTTTGACAGCCGGGTTTTCCGGGCAAGACTCGAAAAAGGCTGCGACGGTTTTAGGGGCAGGCGGCGCGGCGCGGGCGGTGATTGTAGCTCTTGAAGATATGGGGTTTGAGTCCATTACCATCGTCAATCGCTCGCTGGACAAAGCCGAGAAGCTTAGGGACAATCTACAGCAAGGCAAAAAACTGTCCGTTCAGCCATGGGATAAGCTAGCCGGTCTGCTTGAGCAAAGCTCTTTGCTGGTCAACACAACCTCGCTTGGCATGGTCGGACAGCCAGAGTTGGAAATAGATTTGTCGCCCCTTCCCCTTCAGGCGTGGGTGACGGATATTGTGTACACGCCCTTGATGACAAGCCTTTTGTCCGAAGCCAAAAAACGAGGGAACCCTGTCGTTGACGGGCTTGGTATGTTATTACATCAGGGCCGTCCCGGCTTTGCCGCATGGTTTGGCAAGGACCCCGAAGTAACAGAAGACCTCCGGTCCTTCGTTTTAGGAGAGTCCTTGTCATGATCGTGATCGGCCTGACAGGTTCCATGGGCATGGGCAAAAGCACCGTTGCCTCCATGTTGGCCAAGCAGGGGCTGACGGTGTTGGATGCCGATAAGATGGTTCATGCTTTGCTGGATCACGACAAGGTAACGCAGGCCAAAATCACCCGCCATTTTCCCTCTTGTTTGGTCCGGGGCAAGATAGACAGGTCTTGTCTTTTTAGCGCAATCAAGGAACAACAAAACGGTCTTGTTACCTTGGAAAACATCCTCCACCCTCTCGTTTTCAAGCAGATGAAGCAGCAGATA
>JAQUHK010000076.1 GCA_028683655.1 Alphaproteobacteria bacterium | reverse complement strand
TGAGACTGCTCTCGGAGATTCTTCCCGTGGTCAGAGAGCGGAACGTCGAGAACTTCAAGATCTTCCGGGAACTTGGTGAGTTCGGCCGGTTCGGAGATGTGCTCCTGGATAAGGTCACCTCAGTAGAGGAGATTGATCGAGGAAGAACGATCGGAGTTGAGATTGAGGATACTCATGTCCATGTGACCAACGGCTTGGTGACGCACAATACGGAACTGATGGCTATCTTGTCGTGCGTGGAACTTCATCCCGACGCGCCAATCCGCTTCAACGGCTACGACAAGAGTGCTCCTGGCGGGTTGGCTCCGGGTCGTGCGGTCGTGTCCCCGTTTATCCCTCTGCTGGCCCCAACAAAGGACCAGTTGGACGACCTGGCTTATGGTGCGGCGATGGTGATCGCCGGTGACGCAGATCCGGACAAAATGGTCTTCGATGTCACTGCCGAGCGCATTATGGTCGTCGGAGAGTCGGAGTCTAAGATCGTTCCGGTCGCTGCCAACGCGGGTCGTCTCGATGGCCTCAAGCCGACGTTCCAGGGTATTGATGAGCCTCACCGCCTTCATGAGGACCGACACCGTGCGGCCTATAAGACGATGGTGAACAACCTTCCTAAGCGTTATGTGGATGATGCCTGGCAGTTGACGTGTACAACCGCTGGAGACCCCTCAGAGCCGTCTATTGCGCGAGACCACTACCGCCTCGGTGTTAAGATGGCCGAAGGCAAGGTCGAGGAGCCGAGAACGTTCTTCTATCACCGTGGTACCTCCGACGAGAACGCGAAGTTTGCGACTATGGGTGAGCGCATTCGCGCTCTCAAGGAGGCTTCCGGTGTAGAGGCTTCCAAGTTCAGAGACTTGACAACCGTGGCCGCGATGTGGGATGATGACGGTAACGACAAGTCGTATCTTGAGCGCGTGTGGTGCAACCGATGGACCCAGTCCTCGGAAACCGCATTTGACGTGCAGGCCTTCCGGGAACTGGGGGACCCGGAACTAACGATCAAGAGAGGCTCGCTCGTCACTCTCGGCTTTGACGGAGCCGTGACGCAGGACTCAACCGCTCTGGTGATGACAGACATCAAGACCGGAGTTCAGATGCTGATCGGTCTGTGGGAGAGACCGGCTGATGCCGTCACCTGGCAGGTGCCGATCGCAGAGGTCCACGCAGCCGTAGAGATGTGTTTCGAGGACTTCGATGTGTACGTCATGTACTTTGACCCGCCGTACTGGCAGGAGGCAGGAAACGTCTGGGCCTCACGCTGGGAGGGTCGAGTCATCGAGTGGCCGACAAGGAACACGAACAACATGTACTACGCATTGAGAGACTACGCAGAAGCCATTTATCTCGGAGATCTCGCACATAACGGCGATGAGGATCTCGTTCGCCATATCGGCAACGCAGGCAAGAACGAGTTGAACATTGTCGATGACGAAGGTCGCCGCAAGTACAGACTTGCTAAGATCAACAGGGACAGAAAATTTGACGCTGCGATGGCTGCAGTATTGAGTTGGCAGGCACGTCTTGATGCAATCAAGAAGGGTGCGAAGATGGAGACGGAATTTATTCAGGTTCCAGTAAGGTTGAGATAAGTGGCGACATTCACAGTGCAGTACGGCAAGTCCGTGGACATGGGTAATGAGGAGAAGCGGGTTGACTATCTTGTCGGCCAGTTGTTCGAGGAGATGAAGGGCCGGATCGAGGTGATCCGGGAGGACCAGGCATTCATGGAAGGCGCTCCGCTCGGAAACCAGTTCGAGCCGGGCAAGGACAAGGAATTTAACGGCATGGAGCAGTTGCGCGACATGTCGAGGAACAACTACGCTCGGCTGGTTGTCTCCGCTGTCACCAACAAGTGCGGAATCGAAGGGTTCCGCACCGCTGCTGCGAACGACGATTTCGGAGACGACATCGTCGCTCAGATGTTCGACCGCGACGACATGGGGTACAAGATCCAGGACGCGATCGAGTCGGCCTGCGGCTACCGGCGCTCCTATCTGCTTGTTGATCCGTCAACAAAGCGTCAGCGCGTGGTTCCGGCCAACAACGCGGCGGTCCTGATGGACTCCGCCGATGAGCCTGCTGCGGCGATCGTGGTGCGCAGAGATAAGGCTCTCGACCGTGACCTCCTTCAGGTGTTCATGAGGTCTGTGAACAAGGTCACCGGAGAGGCCGAGGGCAAGGTCCGGATGTTCCTGGCGACCAGAGATCACAAGGAGTCGGCCTACATCTCCAAGCGAGGGATCGTCCTCACCAGCGACGACGCTGAGGTCCCGCTGGACAACAACATCACCGGAGGGTGGGTGTGGTGGAAGGAAGTTGCGGTAGGTTCTGCCGACCGAATCCCGGTCACAGTCCTCAAGAACAAGGACGGAAAGACAGAGTTCTCGGACTCGACGGATATCATCAACCGTCTCAACCACATGATCTTCCAGCGCGTCATCATCGCTACGATGCAGGCTTTCCGACAGCGTGCTATCACCGGCAACTTCCCGAAGGTCGATGAAAAGGGTAGGCCGATCGACTACACGGAGATGTTCGAGTCAGGTCCGGCGCGTATGTGGCAGTTGCCGGAAGGCGCGGAGATCTGGGAGTCCTCTACGACAGAGTACGGTGGACTGCTGGAGTCGGTCAAGGCGGACGAGCGTGCTCTTGGAGCACAGACTTCCACGCCAATGAACTACTTCTCTGACTCCGTCAACAACTCTGCGGAAGGCGCTGCCACGCAGAAGGAGTCGTACTACGATCGTGTCAAGGACCGTCGTCGTCGTTTCGGATCTCGCCTTCGTCGTCACGTGTCGATCCTCATGGAAGTCAACGGTGACGCAGAGCGGGCCAAGATCGAGGATCTTGAGGTCATCTGGCCTCCGGTGGAGATCCTGTCTCTCAACGAGAGAGCAGCCGCGTACGCCAGCCTGAGAGGTCAGGGTCTGTCGATCAAGACGGCACTGCGAGAGGGTATGCAGATGACTCCGCGAGAGATTGAGCGAGCCATTGGCGAACTTCTGGCGGATGCCATGCGTAACCAGTTCACCAACCCGGTGAACGGACCTACTCCGCTGGCGAAGTCGGCAGAGGGTAACCAGTCTCAGGCGGCTAACGTCGGGAACACATCGAGCACCTTGGTCAAGGCCAAGGAAGAGGGAAGGAAGGCTAACCAGGCATGATCCCAGCAAATCAGTTGCCTCCGAAGAAGTCGGTGTATGACCTTCCGAGTGTCCTTCCGGGGATGGAGCCGACCCCCGAGCAGATTGAGCAGGCCTCACTGGCTCAGATCGCCGGAATTGTGCTCGCAGTAGCGAACGCGAAGACAGCGATCTCAGCGACGGCCACAATGCACCTGGTGGCCCTCCTGAGGGCTGCAAACCTCCTCACCGAGGCTGGTGTCGCTGCGTTCGCCAAGGCGGCTGCAGCGGTCGTCAGAGCGGCTGTGAGGCAGTCTCAGGAGGTGACCTGGTCCGGGGTTGCGGCCAGAACTCAGATTGTCGGAGTTCGGTTTGACGGCACAATCCCCAAGGAACGTGACATCCCGGAGGATCTTCGTTTTAGTCGCGGGTCCGACCTGGAGGTCGCTTACGCAAGGGTCGCCAGAGAGTACAAGAAGAACCTGGAGAGAAAGCCGGATGATCCGATCATCCGGGAATTGGTGGCACAGTACGAAGACGAACTCATCACCCCAATTCCGAGGCCGGACAACATCTCCTCCGATGCAGTGGAAAGGGTAGCAGATGGCACAGAAGAGTGGGTCGAGGCGTTCCGTAAAGCCAGCGAAGCGGAAGGCGGAACGGACTCAGAAGGCCCGAGCGACTATGAGATCTCGACGAATAGCCTCCGAGAGAGAAGAGCAATCGCAAAGGCAGAGCGAGAAGCCGAACTTCAAAAACTTGCTTCCGAAGTTTCAGATGCCAGAAGAGAGTCAAAGTCCAAGACGGCTTCTTCTGCAGAGGGAAGTGGAGACACCGCCGAGCCTGAGGAGCCGACGCTCACCCTTACAGATTCCGAAGTCTCAGTAGTTATCGAGAGATACGCCGAGCAGAAGGCAGAGGAACTGGTGGAGCGCATGGTCAGCCAGGATGTGGCCGGGTCTTCCCGGAACATCTATAAGCACGCACTCGACCAGATCTCAGCGAAGGATGTCATCGGCTTCAGGCGGGTCGTGCATCCCGAATTGTCTCAGTCGGGTCGCTCCTGTGGACTGTGCATTGTGGCTTCCACAATGGAGTACAAGCGTGGCGATCTTTTGCCTATCCATTCGGGTTGCAATTGTGAGACATGTGAGATATACTCAGTTAATGGTGAGATCTTTGATCCGGGAGGACAGATCAACTTTGAGGACCTTGAGGTATTTTACCGAGAGGCCGGAAACACCACTCACGGCTGGAGCCTGAAGAGACAGAAGTACAAGGTGGTTGACCACCCAGAGTACGGTCCGACCCTCGTGAACGACCACCCCAACAAGCGCGGAAACATCAAGAAGGAGAGTGTGCCTTTCAATGGCTAATTACACCGAAGAGCAGTTGCTCAGTGTCATCAAGATCCTGGCGGGAGAGCAGGACGAGAAGAAGACTGAAGAGGCAAAGGCCGCAGAAGAAGCAAAGGCTGCAGAAGAGGCCAAGGCTGCAGAAGAGGCCAAGGCCGCAGCCGAGAGCAAGAAGGATGACGAGAAGCCTTCTGAGGACCCCAAGGATGACGAAGAGGACAAGTTGGCCGCAGAGCGAGAGAACAAGTACATCGCCAAGACGCTGAAGGCAGAACTCCGCGAAAAGGGTATCGACGTGGATCTGGTAGACTCTCTTACTGAGTTTATCTCTTATGATACACTTAAGAGCGACGGAGAGGCGGATGACGAGAAGTTGAAGAAGTTCGCAGAGGCCGTCTCGGGTATCGCCAACAGAGTTCCCCCGAAGGGGAAGTCTGATAAGCATGATATACTCAATCCCAAGAAGGAGGGCCTTGCTCGGTACCTCCCTGATACAGATAAGTAGGAGGAACTATGGCTCATTCCAATAACCTTGGTTTTCAGCCTTACGGCGATTACACGTCCATTGAGGACAACCGCTGGCGGGTCAACACCACAGGGATGTCGGATGGTCAGAACGGCAACCTGGTGATCGACGCAGCCCTGAAGGCTGAAGGCTCTCACCGAGTTGGTGGCTGGCTGCTCGGAGGTGTTCCGCTGTACCGCGACACCGACAACACCCTCAAGATTTTCTCTGCCGAGGCTAAGATCGCTGGCAAGAAGGTCCAGGGCTTCACATTCTGCCCTCACAAGATCACGGATGTCAACGGTGAGTTCTACACCGAGTCCATTCCGGTCGCCGTCCAGACTCGCGGAGAGGTCATTTGTCAGTGGCTCCCGGTCGTGTTTGACCCGGCTGATCTGCCCGCTCAGTTCTCGAACACCGTTCTTTAAGGAGACTTGTAACTAATGGCAAAGGTCAATAGAGATTTTCTTGAGCCGGAAGTTGCCGTCTCCATCGCGAGACGCGAACTTGCCGAGTTCGAGGCTAACGATCCCTCCTCCCTCGCGGGTTATTTCCCGTCTCTGGAGGTCAACGACGTTGAGTACGAGATCGACACAGGTGGCTCTGACGGTATGATTACCGCCGCCAACTGGCGTATGTTCAACGGTAACACCACTTCGGAGAAGTGGGGAGAGGGCCAGGCTTCCAGAGGTCGCCTGATGCCGCTGTCCAGAAACTTCACCCTGGACGAGGAGACTCGTCTTCGGATGCGTAACGACGCGAAGGACGCGATTCAGTTGGAGAGTGCTAAACTCGTCCGACGCGCTACCCGAGCGATCGCTCTGCAGGTGAACTACCAGCGTGCCAACGCTCTTGCCAACGGCAAGGTTGACATTCACGGCTCCGGTGGTCTGCGACAGACCATCGACTTCGGACGTGACCCTCGTCTCACCACAACGGCTCCGCTGCTCTTCTCCGCTCCGACTGCCGATCCGTTGGCACAGATCGAGGCCGACGCGGACCTGTACGAGGAGATCAACGGCTTCCGTCCGGAGACCGTCCTGATGTCGTCTGAGGTCAGACGTATCATCTCCACCCACCCGACCGTCGTTCTCGGCGCTACCGGAGACCCGAACCGCCCCCGCGCTTCCGTCACCGAGTTGCAGGCCCTGTTCGATCAGTACGACCTGCCCCGGATCGTCAACCTGCCGACCAACAAGGTCAAGGTTGACAACCTGGATACCGCAGAGACAGAGGTCCGCAACCTGTTCGAGAAGGACAAGTTGATCTACGCACCGGCTTCCGGCAACCCGCTGGACCCGGAGGCGGCTCTGTTCGGTCGTACCCTGTGGGGTGCCACTCTGTCCGGCGATACAGCGGAGTTTGGCCTTGCCAACTCCGACCTGCCGGGCATCGTTGCCGCCGTCATCGAAGAGGGTTGGCCCTCTCATCTGGAGATCATTGCTGACGCGATCGCTATGCCGGTTGCTTTCAGCCCGAACTACACGATGACTGTGAAGGTGCTCTAACATGGCGAGAGTTCTGAAGCATAACGTCACCTTGCGTCAGACTCTCACCTCGCCTGTCTACTCTTTCTTGGCTGGAGAGGAACTTCCTGATTGGGCCGATGGCCTAGTCGGGGACCACCTCTTCACCGAGACGGAGAAGGAGCCGGTCTTTAAGCGAGTTCGCAAGACTGGCCTCCCTTCCGCTCCGGAAGTTCCGGAGGAGAAGAAGGAATTGAAGGTTCCCGGTCGTAGCGCTGCTAAGGCCAAGTGGGTTCAGTTTCTGACAGATGCAGGGGTTGAGTTCCCGGAGGACGCATCGCGAGATGACCTGGTAGAGATCGCAGAGAAGGCCATGCCGGACCTGGAGATCTAAATAGGCTACAATAGACCCATACGAAAGTGTGGGTCTATTTTCTTTTTCTGGAGGTATTATGGCAGTGTTCACGTACGCGACCGCCGACCAAGTGGCGGGTCTGATTAAGGGCGGTTTGAGTCCTGATCGGATTGAGATGCTCAATATTAAGTTGGTGAACCTTTCTTCCCAGTTGTCAGCCTGGTACCCTGGACTAAGAGAGCGCTGGCTGGCGGAGCAGGAAGACTCTGAACTGCGCAACCTCGTGGAAGCGATGGTTGTTGAGGCTGGTCGCAAGTTTATCAATAACCCCGATGGAATGTCTTCTGAGACGATCGGCGTGTTCGCCTACTCGCGGTTCGACACCGAGGACCCGGCCAAAGAGCCGTTCTCCAAGCGCGACCTCGCAGCCCTGGAGGCCATCCTGGCCGAAGACCGGAACGCACAGGTCGGTTCCTTTGCGATCAAGCCGTCCATGTCGATGTTCCCTGCCGCTCCGATGCCGGGGCCGAGGCAGTACAGCAACAGCGTGAGACGGTGGGGTAGACGATAATGTTTTTCCACCACAGCGACAAGATCGACACGTTCGTTGATGTGGAGGTCTGGAGGAAGGTCAGCACCGAGGGAGGTTTTGAAGACACCTGGGGTGAAGCGGTTCCGTCCGCAGATCCCGCTCCGGTACCGGCTCTGTATGGCAGGGCGTTGTCTCATGTGATCTACGGCTGCGTTATGGAGCCGAGAACCACCAGAGTCGAGACGAGGCCCGAGTACAACGAGAGAATGACCTTCACCGGCATTACCTTCTTCATGAATGCCTATGCAGACGTGAAGCCTGACGATTACTTCGCTTTTGTCAACCATAACGGTCAGTACGAAGTATTTAAGGTGGAGGGAGAGGGAGATATCAACAACTACGTTTCTCCGCACTCCGGAATTGTCGGAGGCCGAGAAGTCTTCGCGATGAGATACCGAGAGGCAAAGTAATGGCAATTAAGAGGGGACCCAGATACGGACCTCCCTATTACGACATTTCCAAGAAGGCCAACATGGCCGTTCGGAAGAAGCGCCAGGCCGAGACGGGGAGACCCTCCCCGATGTATTCTTCCGACTGGTATGGCTTTAGAAGAGGTGTACTCAGAGACAACGCTTATATCGAGAAGGAATTGTATAAGTTGGCTCTGAAAGCCTCTTTCGCGCTGAAGCGACATATTCCTATGGGAGACGACGGGAAAGACGGTCACCTCAGAAATGCGGTGAGGGTCCAGAGAGTTCTCCGAGGAGGCATGTTCGAGGACCGAACGGTGTACCACGTCCACGGTGCCGGAGGCGGGTCCAAGGCTGAACTTGGAAAGTGGCATGGAGCGACCTATCGAGCAACCTTCAACAGTGCAGAAGCATACAGGAGAAGGAAACTCGGAGATGTCGGTGAGATTCCTAGTTGGCTCAAGAAGGCAGAGAGAGATGTGACCAATGGATGATTTTGACCTCCCCGATATTGAGCGGATTGTCGCTGACATAATCGGAGATCTCGTCAGGCCGGAGCAGATTGGCGTTGACAAGACAGAGCCGTACGGAAAGTTCAACTACATTGACGAGAATGGCGAAGTTTCTGCCCTTGAGGCTCACGACTTTATCGTTTTGTCGAGAGAGGGTGGATACCTGGACCAGGACTCCTTTACAGACATTATCGGTCTGGACGTGGAATGCTGGGGAAAGACGAGGTCACGCGCCATTAGTCTCTCTAATGAGGTCACCAAGCGAATTCTCCGAGCGGAGACAATGACCCATCTCGGATTTGTGATAGACTATGTGGAGATTCTCAGAGGCCCGGAAGAGGACAAGGGGAAAATCCTCCTTGATGATCGAGTTGTTCTGAAGGCATTTGAGATTCATATCAGGGTTAAATGGCACTAGTTCGTTTGTGCTACAATACCTAAGAGTAAGTTTCGCGCCATATGGCGCATGGAGCCGTACAGAACAAGGAGATTTAATATATGGCTACTTTTGAGGATCTGAGAGAGGCAAAGGGTTCCCTCATTCGCAAGGCTCTCGGCGGCTTCATCGTCGTTGCGCCGATGGACGTTGCGGTTCCCGACAAGTTCGTTGACGTTGGCGGAGGTCTCATCGACCTGAAGGCTCTCGGCTACCAGAAGTTGGGATGGTTGACTAAGGGTGATGGCATCAACTTCTCCCGAGATGTCGAGCAGCAGGAGACCGAGTCTTTCGGTGCTCTGGAGCCGACCCGTATCGACTTCACCAAGGATGTCACCTCTGCAGCCTTCCGCTGCCAGGAGACAAACAAGCAGGTCCTGGAGATGTACTACAACCTGGATCTGTCTGGTGTCACCGCTGACGCTAACAACGAGTTCTCTTTTGAGAACGAGGCTCAGCCCGCCACCATCTACCGTCGTATGATCTACATCGCTAAGGACGGCAATGGCGAGGATGCCAAGTACATCATCAAGACCATGCCGAAGGCTATCGTTTCTGAGGTTCAGGAGCAGGCTTGGTCTTCTGAGTCCGAACTGTCCTACGGTCTGACCGTCAAGGCGACTTCTGATGATGAACTCGGCTTCTCTGTCCGCCACTCCTTCGGTGGTCCGGGCTTCGGCGCTCTGCTCGCTGATATGGGCTTCGCTGCTCCTCCGGTCGGTCCCTAATAGGACTGACTGATGGCAGACAAGAAGAGCGACGCTGACCAGAACAGTCTCCCCGAGTCTACTGAGACCGTCACGGAGGATTCCAGTCTTCCAGAAGAGACTTCTACCGTGTACCCTGAGGGTGACGATTAAAGGTCTCTGACACAAACCCCTTGCCGAAAGGCAGGGGGTTTTGTGCTATGATATGACTTACGAACAAAGGAGAGTACATTGATCCAGGACCCGCCTGTCACAGGCAGTGCAGAACTTAACTCATTTCTTGTCGATGTTAAGAACGCGATTAACACCGCCGCAAAACCCCTGGCGGGTTGGAAGTTGAGCGATTTCGAGGCTGGCGTGTCGGAGGTTATCTCCGATAAGCGCGATCTGATTGACATCGTAACGGCTTGGGACGACCTTGTCAACATCAGAACCAACTTCGAGACCGAAGTGGCTAGATACGAGACCCTCTACTCAGACTCCAAGGTCCTGGGTAATCAGTATCAGGAGTACGCGAACACCTTCTCCCAGATTATGGAGTGGTGGGACCAGAACGTCCGTCTTATCGAGGATATCGAAGCGTTCATGATCGAGGTGAACGCAGATACGTCAGCCGCTGCGTCGTCTGCAAGTGCTGCAGCGACCTCAGAGGCTAACGCAAAGACCTCTGAAACCAATGCTGGAACCTCGGCCTCTTCTGCCTCTTCGTCGGCCAGTTCGGCTGCGACCTCTGCCTCATCCGCCGCTGGTCTT
>JAQUHK010000207.1 GCA_028683655.1 Alphaproteobacteria bacterium | reverse complement strand
CACAGTTGCGATGGCTTGGGTGGCGATGCCTTCGCCTCGGCCAGTGAAACCTAGGCGTTCGGTGGTGGTGGCTTTCAGGCTGACGCGGTCTGCGTTGACTTCAAGAAGATCGGCAATCCGTTTTTGCATCGCTTCGCGGTGCGGGCCAAGGCGCGGCTCCTCACACATGATGACAACATCCACATGCGCGATCATCCCGCCGCGCTCGTTGATCATACGCACGACATGCCGGACAAAGATCGCGCTGTCCGCGCCTTTCCATTGCGGATCGGAGGGCGGGAAATGCGTGCCGATGTCGCCTGCCGCCATGGTGCCCAGCAGCGCATCGGTCAGCGCGTGCAGCACAACGTCGGCGTCGGAGTGGCCCTTCAGGGTTTTATTGTGCGGGATAGCAAGACCGCCGAGGTAGATCACGTCGCCGTCGATCAGTTGGTGCACGTCAAAGCCAAGGCCTGTGCGAATATCGCCAAAGGTCTGACCTAGCAGGCGGGCGGCGCGGCCCAGATCGTCGGGGTTTGTGATTTTCATATTATCGGGGTTGGATGGCACGAGAGTCACGGGCAGGCCTGCTTTCTCCGCTACGGCGGCATCGTCGGTCAGTTGCTGGCCGATGGCGTTCTGGTGGGCTTTAAGGATTACGTCAAAGTGAAAGGCTTGGGGCGTATGCGCCTGCCACAAATGGACGCGGTCGATGGTGTCCGTAATCACGCCGCCCGCGCCGCGCTTGAGCGTATCGACAAGGGGCTTGGCCGCTATCGCGCCTTGGGTGCTGTCGAGGGCTTTGCTCACCGCCGTGATGGTGGCGGCGTCGATCAGGGGCCTCGCCCCGTCATGGATCATCACGCGGTCGGGTGGGGTGGGACTCTGCGCGAGGGACTCAAGGCCGAGGCGCACCGAGTCCTGCCGCGTCGCGCCGCCAGAAACGGGTTCGGGGAGGTTTAGACCCTCTACGGCGCGGTCATAAAGGTCGCGATGCTGGGGGCTTATGACGACTTGCACATCCGAAATGTGAGGATGGCCGAGAAACGCCAGCACCGAGCGGCGCAAAATCGCCATCCCGCCGATGTCTTGATATTGCTTGGGGATCGGGCTGCCAAAACGGGTGCCGGAGCCTGCGGCGACGATGAGGGCTGTGGTGCGCATGGGTTCTCTTACTTGTTGGAGGGTAAGGAGGCTTGACCCCTCCCCGAAAAATGCTGACACATTTTTCGACCCTCCCGCAAGGGGAGGGTGATCCCGTCAATGTTTTTCGGCAGCTTAAGGGGCGGCGGGCTGGAAGGGAACAGGAAAGATAGGCATTATTTATCCTAACATAAAATAAAAAAGCTTGACATGGGGAGGGGCCTGTGCTATTGACATTCTTAAGCCGAGCTGCGTTTCAAACCCGCCCTTTGAGACAGCGGAGCTCCCGAACTGCCGCCGCGTTCGGGCTGAGTTCCATGATCGGCTTGCCCTTTTTGCTGAAAGTATTAGATATAATCGAAAAGGCATCCCTTTTCCTGTAGAATGGGGCTTGTTTGATTGATGCCTTTTAAAATGGAGAGATTGGAATGAAGATGACGCGAAATCAGCTTGTTGGTGGGTTGAGGATTGCTGGCCTTTATTTGATGGGGACTGTTCCCGCTGTTTTGACTTATGCCGGTCTGGCACTGAAACATGGGGCGATGGCTATTCCAGATGCGGAGTATGCGATAGCTGGGATGGCTTTGGGCGTGGGCCTTTTGGCAGTTGGTACTTTCGCCAGTATCAGAAACGGACAGCCAGCCTGTCCGGTTCTCGCACGTTTAAGGCAAAAGAATAAAGACTGTACGCGTTGATTGTTTTGGCTCGAATCGTGTAACGGGTGTGGGCAAGGGAAGAGGCTTAATCATTTAATGATTAAGCGGCGCAGGCGGGAGAACGAGATGAAGATTTTCTCGACAAAAAAGAAAGAAGGACCCGTTAATACAGCTTGGGATTCTGTCGAAAAACAGCTGACATCTTCCTCTCTGTCCCTTGGGGCGGCGGCTTTTTATCTTGGGGCGGGGATTGCGGTTGGGGTTGCGGCGTTCCTTTGTCCCGAGGCTGCCATGAATACGGCGGTCACGATGAAGAAGATTGCCACCACGATGTGTCTGGTGGCTCCCATTGAGTTTGCCGTCTCTCATTGGAAGCTGGGCAAGGTCAAGAAGCAGCTTAAGAAAATGTATGTCCATACGCGCGAGCTGGATTCGATGAAGGGGATCGAGGGGCTCAGGAAAGAGTGCTTCCTGACCAACGCGTGGGGTGCGGTCGAGGCGCAGGTTATCTTCAAGCGGGCTGCGGTTGCGGCGACGGGCTTGATGGCCGGTTTCTCGGTCGGCAGCGTTGCCGCTCAGTTCTTCGGTGTCGCGCTGGCCCCGTGCTGGGACAAGATGGTGACGATTAGGGAGTCGCTTGGGTGTTTGTCGGGCAATCTGCTGGGGTCGGCTGGGGCCGCTGTTGCCGGTACCGTTGTTGTCGGCGGGGTTCTTTATAAGAAAGCCAGTGACTTG
>JAQUHK010000075.1 GCA_028683655.1 Alphaproteobacteria bacterium | reverse complement strand
GCGCAGGCGCACGCCAGAGGCGGTGATAATCGCCTGACGCTTGCCGATGCCTTGATCCATCAGCTTGTTGGCGAACTCGGCGATTAGAATGCCGTGTTTACTGATGAGGCCCATCAATGTCACGAGGCCGACCCATGTATAGATGTTCATCGTCGCATGCCCAAGGCCGAGACAAATGAAGAGCAGGGCTCCCGCCGTCGCCATAGGGACAGAGATCAAGATCGTGATCGGGTCGCGGAAGCTTTCGAACTGGGCCGAGAGGACGAGGAAGGTGATGATCAGCGCGAACATGAAGATGCCAAGAAAGCCGCTTTGCTCTTGAACATACTGGCGCGACTGTCCGGCATAGTCGATGCTGTAGCCTTCGGGTAGGCTGGTCTTGGCGACATCGTCAAGCGTTGTCATCGCATCGCCCAGTGCGATACCTGGCAGCATCACGCCGGAAATCGTCGCGGCGCGCATCTGCTGGAAGTGGTTCAGTTTCTCCGGCGTTGCTTTGGTCGTCAGCGTTGCGATGGTCGAGAGTGGCACGGTGCTGCCGTCCGAGGCGCGGAGGTGATAATTCTCCAGCTGGTCGGCATTCAGGCGGCTTTTTTGCTCGACTTGCGGGATGACCTTATAGGAGCGGCCCGAGAAGCTGAAGTAATTGACATAGCCACCGCCGAGCATGGAGCTGAGCGCGCCGCCAATTTCGCTCATACTCAGACCGAGCGTCGAGGCCTTGTCGCGGTCAATCTGAACCGTCGTTTGAGGCAGGTCGAGTTTCAGGTCGTTATTGATGAACATGAACTTGCCGGTTTTGCGTGCCTGCGCAAGAAACTCATCGGAAATGCTCAGCAGCTTTTCATAATCGTCGGTTGTCTTGATAACAAACTGGACGGGCATGCCGCGGCTGCCGGGCAGCGAGGAGGGCTGGATCGCTGTTGAGTTGACCCCCGCCAATGACGAGATGTCCTTTTGGATCAGCGGTTGAAGCATAGTGGCCGTGCGTTCGCGTTCATCCCATGGCTTCAGGACAACACCGGCAATGGATTGCCCGGGCAAATCCATCTGGAACACATGGTCCATTTCAGGATAGGCCGAGAACATATCGAAGGCTTCACGCGAATACATCAGGCGTTGCTGAAGCGTCGCATTGGGCGCGGGCGAACCGATGGTGATGACAACCCCTTGGTCTTCTTGTGGGGCCAGTTCAGAGCGCGAATAAAGATAGAGCCCGACATTGCTGGCCAGAACGAGTAGCGCAAAGATCGCCGTGACAGGCAGATAGTTGAAGCTGGCATCCAGAATCTTTTCGTAATTCTCGCGTTGCAGATAATGGATGGCCATCAGCGGGACCAGAGCCCAACTGAAAAGCACCATGTAAACCAGCATCACGCCGAACGGGAAGATGAACAGCGTCAGGGCTGAATAAAACGGATGGTTGAAACCGAAGGTCCACAGCCACTCTATCGGACGACTCATAAAGGCATAGGCATGCTCGACATGGTGCAGGTTGCGCAGGAAATAGATGGCCGCCAGCGGCAGGAAAAGCGGCGACAGCGCGACGATATAGATGAGGGCAAACCCGAAGCCGAGTGCCGTCGTGACAAAGCTTCTGTTCTCGTCATGCATATATTTGTAAAGGCTGACCAGCGGCTTGGTGAAGAACAGGAAGATGGCATCCAGTTTCGAGCAGAGCCATTCGAAGGCGGCAAAGAAGATATTGGGACCGGCTTCTCTGTAGCCTGCTTTCAGGATGCGCGAGCACATCATCGGCGAGAGGGTCAGAGCGACGATGGTCGAGATGGTGACCGCGCCGACAAGCGTGAAGGCAAACTCGGTAAAAAGTGCCCCCGTCAGGCCTGTCTGGAACCCGATGGGCAGGAAGACGGAGATCAGCACAATCGTCATGGTAATGATCGGTGCGGCCAGCTCGTGCGCCGATTTAAGCGCGGCCTCGAAGGGCGAAAGCCCTTCGTCCATATGTCGGTCCACATTCTCGACAACGATAATGGCGTCGTCCACGACAAGGCCGATGGCCAGAACAAGCGCGAGCAGGGTAAGCAAGTTGATCGAGAAGCCGAAGAGCATCATCATCGTGAAAGTGCCGACCAGCGAGAGCGGGATGGCGATGACGGGAACGAACACCGCGCGCGGTGACCCAAGAAACAGGAAGATAACGAAGGTGACGATCAGGCCGGATTCAACCAAGGTTGAAATCACTTCGTTGATCGAACTGCGGACGAACTTTGTCGAGTCATAGACGATGGCACCTTCAAGCCCGGTGGGCAGGGCCGCCTGAATCTGCGGGAAGAGTTTTTGAATGCGACCAATAACCTCAAGCAGGTTAGCCGACGGGGCGACTTTGATGCCGATATAGACTGCCTCCTTGCCGTCGAACGCCACGCGGGATTCATAATCGTCCGCGCCAAGCGTGACATTGGCGATGTCTTCAAGCCTGACGATGGCCCCGTCCTGTTCCTTGACGATCATGCGGCGGAATTCGTCCAGCGATTTTAGGTCGGTCGAGGCGTTCAGGTCGAACTGGACCATCTGGCCCTTGGTGGTGCCGAGGCCTGAGATATAGTTGTTGGCGGCGATCGCTGCGGAAACATCAGCCGCCGTGAGTTTATAGGCGGTCAGCCTGTCGGGATCGAGCCAGGCGCGCAGGGCGAATTTCTGGGCACCGAAAAGCTCGGCGGTTTGGACGCCTTCGACGGCTTGCAACTGTGTCTGGACGACACGTAGGAGGTAATCGGTGATGGCGTTGCGGTCCAGTGTGCCGCTTTTAAAGCCGATATACATGGCCGCGATGGTTTCCCCGACTTCCATCGTGATGACGGGTTGCTGGGATTGAGGCGGCAGCTGGTTGAGGACCGAGTTCACCTTGGTATTGATCTCGGACATTGCCTTGTTGGAATCATAGTTCAGGCGCAGGCTGGCCGTGATGGTGCTGACGCTGTTCTTGCTTTCCGAGGTCATATAGTCGATGCCGTTCGCCTGCGCGATGGCATTTTCAAGCGGCGTGGTGATGAACCCGTCCACGACATCGGCATCTGCGCCGTAATAGGTTGTCGAGACCGTCACGACAGCGTTTTCCGTGCGCGGATACTGCAAAACAGGCAGGGTGAAGACCGAGCGCAATCCCAAGACGAGAAGCAGCAAGCTGATGGTCATCGCCAAAACGGGACGGCGGACGAAGATATCGGTAAAGTTCATGACTGGACTCGCAAAAAACCTGACTGGGACAAGATATTAATAGCCTTTTGGCGTTGGCGCGGCGTCGTTGGACGGTTGGATCTTGTTATTGATGGTAACGGTCGATCCGTTATGCAGTTTCATTTGTCCGGCGGTCACAACCTCGTCGCCTTCGGCAACGCCGGCAAGGATCGTCACCTGATCGCCGCGCGTCTGGCCTGTTGTGACGAAGGCTGTGTTGGCGGTCAGTTTTTCGCCGGTTTCGGTTGTCTCGCTCTTCACGATGAAAACGGTGCTGCCATACGGGTTAAAGGTGATGGCCGTTTGGGGCAGGGTGATGAAGCTTTGCGGCTCGCCGCTGGCGATGGCGACGGTGGCGAACATGCCGGGGCGCAAAAGCTTGTCGGGATTGTGTAAGAGAGCGCGAACCTCGACGTTGCGGGTGTTTTCATCGACCTTGGATTCGATGGCCGTGATCTCGCCGTCAAACAGGGTGTCTGGTGCGGCATCCGATTTGGCCGAGAGCTTCTGGCCGATCTTGAGTTGGCCCAGCTTTTGTTGCGGGACAAAGAAGTCAAGATAGATCGGATCAAGCTGTTGCAACGTGACAATTGGCGTGCCGGCGTTCAGATATTCACCAACATCGACTTGGCGGATGCCCAGCTGGCCAGAGAAAGGTGCGACAATCGTCTTTTTCTCAAGCTTGGCTTTTTGAGCCTCGACTTGCGCCTTCAGATTTTCAAGGGTCGCTATATCGGTGTCATAGGCCGCTTGGCTGATCGCCTTGGCTTCCAGCATTTTCTGGTCGCGCTGGACGTTTAGTTCGGCCAGACGGGTGCTGGCGATCAGGGATTGCAGCGTCGCGTAATCTTCCGCGCTGCGCAGTTGAAGCAGGACGGTGCCTTCGCTTATGTCTTGGCCTGATTCAAGGAAAACATTTTCGACCGTTCCCCCAACTTCGCTGGACAAATCCGCGCCTTTGACGGCCCGCAAGGTGCCAACGGCCTTCAGTTCGTCCTGCCATGTCAGGCTGATGGCCTTCATGGTGGAAACGGTCTGGACCGGATTGCCCATGGCGGACATGGCCTGCATCATCATTTTGTTGCCATACCATTTGAAGGCGGCCACGCCTGCGGCGACGACAGAAAAACACAAAAGCATGACGATCATGCGCTTAATCATGGGAAACTCCGGTTCTCGTTTTGTTACTTTGACTGGCTTTTTAGCGAGCGGCCAGCTTGTCTTCAGTGCGGTTCCACCAGCCGCCGCCAAGAGCCGTGAACAGGGCCGCCGTATCCGTCAAGCGGGCGGCCTTGGCCTTGATCAGGGCTATTTTGGTTTGCTGATAGGTCGTTTGGGCAGAAAGCAGGTCGATGGCGTTGATCGCGCCTGCATTGAATTGCTGACGGGTCAGCTCAAGCGACTGGGCGGCAGCCTGCTCGGCCTCGACTTGGGCTTGGAGGGCTTGCGCATCACTTTCCAATGCCTTGAGCGTATTGGCGACATCTTCGAAAGCTGACAGGACCGTGCTGCGGTACTGCGCGGCGGCCTGATCGAACGCGGCTTGCTTGGCGCGTTTGGTGTGCAAAAGCTCGCCGCCATGGAAGAGTGGCTGGGAAATCCCTGCCGCCAGACCCCAAAGGGCTGTGGTGGGCGAAAACAGGTCGGCAGCACTCGCCGCGCTGATGCCATAGCTGGCGGACAGGGTGATTTGGGGGAACATGGCGGCTGTGGCGACGCCGATATCGGCGTTGGCCGCGTGAAGGTTCGCTAAAGCCGCGCGAATATCGGGGCGTTGATCCACCAGCTTAGAGGGCAGAGACAGCGGAATAGCCGTCGGCAGCTTGAACGAGGTCAGCGTAAAGCTGGCGGGCACGCCGTGTGACGGGAGCTGCCCCATCAAAACGGCCATCAGATTGCGTGTGGCGGTCAATTGCTGTTCAAGTGCGGGCAGCGAGGCTTTCGTGGTGGCCAAAAGCGATTGCTGGGACAAAAGCGACTGGCGGGCGATGGCTCCGGCCTCCAGTTGCAGCTTCATCAGGTCAAGCTGTTTGGTTTCATCGGCGATGATGCTGCGGGTCGCTTCGACCTGTTCGCGCAGCGAGGCTTCCTGAATAGCCGTGGTGACAACATTGCCGGTCAGGGTCAGATAGGCGGCTTCAAGCTCGAAAGATTTGGCTTCGGCGGCGGCTTCCTTGGATTCGACGGCGCGGCTCGTGGCACCGAACACGTCGGGGGCGTAGGCGATGGCGACCGAGCTGTTATAGAGAGTAAACGGCTTACTGGAGCTCGATGTCTTGTTACGCCCCGCGGACGAGCTGCCGTCCAGCGCTGGCCAGAAGCCGCCCTGTGTGGCCAGAACGGTTTCCTGCGCCCCGCGCAACGCGGCGCGCGCGGCGTCCAGATCGGGGTTGGCCGTCATGGCCCGCGTGATGATGTTGTTCAGTTCTGCCGATTCGAAAAGGTGCCACCAGGAGGCGGGAATATCGGCGGCGACAAATCGTTGCGCTTCGCCAAGGGCCCCCTTGGCCTGCGCCGTTATCATTGGGTTCAGCCCGTGGACGTATGAAATCTCGGCCGGCTTTTCGGGCGGGACGAAATCAGGACCGACTGCGCAGCCAGCCAAAAGGAAGGCCGAGAGGGCGATGGAAGTAACGTACTGTTTTGTCATTTTCTTTTCGGGGCGCATAGACCGATTTCTTTCTTTGGGGACAAGAAGAAAAAGAGGAGGGACCGAAGGAGGCCCCCCATTATGGTTGGCTTGCTGCGAGCGAGCAAGGGTCTTTTAATAAAAAATTAACCCTGTTGCGCTTCAGCCTCATTTTCTTATTGTCGTTGGGGGACAGAATATACATTCAATCGTGAATGTAAATAGTTTTTTTGACCCTCACGTCCTTTTCTTGCGAGGCGCGACATTCCCGGGTATAAAAAGTCATCGTTTTGCCGCCTTTACTGAAGCGAAGGGTTTGGTTATGCCGCGTAAGACCAAAGATGAAGCCGAGAAAACAAAGCAATCAATTCTAAAGGCCGCCGAGGACGTCTTTTTTACACACGGCGTTGCGCGAACTTCCCTGCAACAAATCGCCGAGGCGGCAGGGGTCACGCGCGGTGCGGTTTATTGGCATTTCAAGGATAAAGTTGATTTACTCTGGACGATTGCGGACAACATTTTTCTGCCGCACGAGGATTTGCTGGACCGTCTGGTCGAGCAAAAGGACGGAGATTTGCTGACCCTCCTTTATACCGAGGCGATGGCCAGTCTTGATGCGATGTTCAACAATATCCACCATCGCCGCGTTTTCACGGTCCTGACCCAGCGGTGCGAATATATCGAGGAAATGGCCCCGCTGATGAAGCGAAACAATGCTTGCCGTGATCGGTTGTTTGTGAAGCTGGAGGCTATTTTTCAGGCTGTTCATGATAAAGGCCAACTGTCGTCCTTGTGGCAGCCCAAGGTCGCGGCTTTGGCTTTGCACAGCATGCTGTATGGCACAACCCATGTCGAGGCTGAGTGGGAAAAGCCCAGCCGCAAACGCGACAAAGCCCGCCGCGAGGCGTTTGCTGCGTTCTTCGCCTCACTCAGGGCCCCTGCCTCCTGAACGCTTGAGCCTCTTCCCGATTTTACAAAAGAGCGTCTTTGGGGTATGAAGAACGCGTCTTTCTGTCGCCTTCGTTTCGTTCAACGAAAGTTTCTGTTCCCATGCGTCTTCTTTCCGCTCTTTTCTCCCTGTTTTTCTTTGCCCTGATTTCGGGTGTGGTCGCTTTGTTTTTCTTGTTCCAGTATTACGCCAAGGATTTGCCGGACTACGCCTATCTTAAAGACTATCAGCCGCCGATTTTGACGCGCATTTATGCCGATGATGGGCGCATGATGGCGACGATTGCGGCTGAACAGCGCATCTTTGTGCCAATCAAGGCGATTCCTCCCCGCGTGTCCGGCGCGTTTATGTCGGCTGAGGACCAGAACTTTTACCAGCATGCGGGCGTCGATGTGTTCGGCGTGGCGCGGGCCGCTGTGACCAATTTGCGCAATTTTGGCCGCGATCGGCGGCCCATCGGCGCATCGACGATTACCCAGCAGGTGGCCAAAAATATGCTGCTGACCAACGAAGTGTCGATCGAGCGCAAAGTGCGTGAGATGATCTTGGCCAGTCGCCTTGAAAAAACGCTCAGCAAGGACCGGATTCTGGAAATTTATCTGAACGAGATTTTCTTGGGCAACCGTTCCTATGGCGTGGCGTCGGCGGCCTTGAACTATTTCAACAAATCGCTGGACGAACTGACAGTTGCCGAAGCGGCCTATCTCGCCGCCTTGCCCAAGGCACCGAACAATTACCATCCCGCGCGCGACCACGACGCGGCTGTGGCGCGGCGGAACTGGGTGATTTCGCGCATGGCCGAGGATGGCGGCATCACGGAAGAAGAGGCCCAGGCCGCGATGCAGGAGCCGCTTCAAACCCGCTCACGCGACGAAGCGGAAACGGTCGTCGGCGGTGATTATTATACAGAAGAAGTTCGCCGCCAACTGATCGCCCAGTTCGGTGAAAAGCCCGTTCTGGAAGGAGGCCTTGCCGTCAAAACGAGCCTTGAGCCGCGCCTGCAGCGCGTGGCAACGCAGGCCTTGCGCGATGGCCTGATCGACTATGATCGTCGTAATCGCGGGTGGCGCGGGCCGGTGGCCAAGCTTTCCTCGCTGGAAAACTGGCTGGCGCAATTGAAGAACATCGCGGTGCCAGCCGGTGGCGAGGCCTGGAAGATGGCCGTCGTTATCGGCGTGTCGGCTAAAGAAGCGGAACTGGCCGTCATCGACGGCACGCGCGGCCATTTGCCATGGGCAGAAATGAAATGGGCGCGGCGCGAATTGGCGGATGACAAGTTTGGCCCGCCCGTGACCAAGCCCGCCGACGTGCTGTCTGTCGGTGAGGTCATTCTTGTTGACGATGTGACCACGGGCCCTGACGGTAAGGCCTATCCCGTCGGCACCTATACGCTTCGGCAAGTGCCGGTCGTGCAGGGCGCGATTGTCGCGATGGACCCGCACACGGGCCGTGTGGTGGCGATGACGGGTGGGTTCAGTCCGAAAATCAGCCAGTATAACCGCGTGACCCAAGCCTATCGCCAGCCTGGTTCGTCCTTCAAGCCGTTTGTCTATATGGCCGCGCTGGATAAGGGGTTCACGCCGTCCAGCCTCGTTTTGGACGCGCCGTTTGAGTATGTGCAGGGGCCGGGGTTGCCTTTGTGGCGGCCTGAAAACTATTCGCAAGAGTTTTACGGTGCCACGCCGCTCCGCGTCGGGATCGAGAAATCCCGCAATGTTATGACCGTGCGTCTGGCTAACGCCATCGGCATGGATGCTGTGGTTGAGACGGCCAAGAAGTTCGGCATTGTCGAGGAGATGCCCAACCTTCTTTCCTTCTCGCTGGGGGCCAAAGAAACGACGCCGCTGCGCATGGCGGCGGCCTATGGCATGATCGTCAATGGCGGCAAGAAGATCGCACCGTCGATCATCGACCGTGTGCAGGATCGCGATGGCAAGACCCTGTGGCGCACCGATATGCGCCCGTGCGAGGGCTGTCTTTCCCCGTCATGGTCGCCCGATCTGCCGACCCCTGAAATCCCCGATATGCGAGAGCAAGTCGAAGACCCGCGCACGGCTTATCAAATGGCCTCGATGCTTGAAGGCGTTGTCCAGCGCGGCACGGGCGCACGCTTGAAGGCCTTGGGCTTTCCTGTTGCGGGAAAAACCGGCACGACGAATGACAGCCGTGATGCGTGGTTTGTCGGGTTTACGCCTGATCTTGTCTGCGCCGTCTATGTCGGGTTTGACGAGCCGCACTCGCTGGGCAGTCATGAGACGGGGGCCAGTGTTGCCATTCCGGTGTTCCAGACCTTTATGGCGGCGGCAATGAAAGATAAACAAGCCATTCCGTTTCGTATGCCTGAGGGCCTGCGTCTTGTGCGCGTCGATGCCGCGACGGGAGCCTTGGCCTCTATCGCCGACAAAAACGCGATCTGGGAAGCCTTTGTGCCCGACACCGAGCCGAAGGAAGGCGAACCCCGTCCCATCTTGGATGGCAGTGTCACGGGCGAATTTGCCGGCGGTGTCAACGTGCCTGCTGCCGTTAATCCCGATGGTTCTGAAGGCGGCCTGTTGATCGACGGCCAACCTGCGGCAGGCGGCGCATCCAACCCGCTGCCCCAGCCCATCACGACGGAAGGAACGGGCGGGCTGTATTAGGTTAGGGCTCGGCTCTTCTCGTTTCACTCAGGCGAATTTCGCCGACTTCAAGCGTGCGTGTGGGCCCGTTATAGCGTCCTTGCGCATCGCGCAGGGCCGCATAATCGGCGGGAGCCACCGACAGAGCGGGACACGTAACGGACAGCGTCCCCATCGTTTTGCCACGGCCAAAAATCTCGTCCGTATTGAACTGTGCCGTTTGAAGAAAATACGGGGCAAACGTGCTTTCTAGAAGCGTTTGAATGTCGCCAGCAGCAAAGCGGGCGAAAACGGCGTTGTCTTGGGGGCAAAAACACCGACCCAGTCTGTTTGGGGTGAAGACATAAAGCGGCATCGGAAGGCTCCTTGTTGCAGCGGTGATTAACGCTATCGCTTCCTTCAGGAGTCCGTCAAGAGGGTGTGGTCATTCTATCGTATTATACCAACGGCCCGTTGAAAGGGATCACGAGTCGCACCGTCTTCGTCATTGCGAGCGACCGCAGGGAGCGCGGCAATCCAGTCCTACTGCCGGAAACTTGGGGACTGGATCGCCACGTCCCCCGCATCAAGTGCGGGGTCCTCGCGATGACATAGCGGGTGTTTTCATTGGGCCGTTGGTATCAGAGTTCTTGGCCTCATAAACAAAACGGCGCGACGGGCGAAACTTTCTCGATTTTGGGTTCGCAAAAGGAGGTTTTGAAAAAACCGTTATAGATCAACAGGTTGGGCTTAGCCTTCGATTTTGAGAATGTCGTTATATATCAACAGGTTAGGCCAAAAAGACTCCCGAACAGACCTGCGAGCGTACCGAATTAGGCCTCAGCTGCGTCACAGAGCCCTTTTTCTTCCCGTTCTGTTGATTCTAAAGGGTTTTTTCTGAATCGAAAACACCCCCTCTTTTGCCCTTCTTTTTAGAGCTAGGGGAGGGGAGAAAGGCCCCCACTTTCCGTTATTAGTTGCGGCAGGATCGGGTTATATTGAAACCGTTATATCTTGATTGTGAGAGGATGCCGTGGAGCAGCAGGTCGCGAAAAGCTCAAAACAACGCGAGTTGGAAAAGTTTTTCCGCAGCGGAAAGGCT
>JAQUHK010000206.1 GCA_028683655.1 Alphaproteobacteria bacterium | reverse complement strand
TGTGGAGAGGTCAACCAACACATTCGCCACGGAGAAGGGCAAACTGCGCGCTCTGGAGCTTGTCGAGGAATACGCCAGCCTGGACGGGCAGGATTTGTCGCAGTTCAGCAAACGCGCACCCAGCGTGGACGAGCGGATGCTGATGTTCCAGTTGATGCGCCAGCACGTGTTCCACCTTGAGAACGCCTCCGAGCGGTTCCTGCGAGCAGAGGGCGCGGAGCGCAACGCCATCGGGCAGGAGATGCGGGCGATGGAAGGCTCTCTGGACAGGGTCATCACGGGCTTGCGCGTGGCGAGTACGCTGGCTGGGCGCGTATTGCGCAACCACCAGGTGGGGCTGGACAGCCTGAATATGCTGGTGTACCGCATGGCGCGAGCCGAGCGCGAGAAGGGCGCACCCCTGAACAAAGACGAGAAACGCGAGATCATGGAGAAGTTCAGGGCGTATGAGCGGGAACACGCCAGGCTCACGGAAGAGCTCAACCAGATGGAGAAGCAGTATCAGAGCGAGCGCATGGGCAAGGAGATCGCCGAGCGCGAGTTCGCCGTGGCGAAAGAGGCGATTGCGAAGCTGGGCGCGTTCAAGGAGATTGAGAAGGATGTGCTGGGCTCCCTGGACATCCCCGTTACCGGGATAATGTTTAAGATCACGCCCGAGGAAGATGCCGCGTATCTGGATGCGGTGAAGCAAGGCGACATGGAGACCGCGCAGAGGATGGTGGACCAGGCCGCTAAGAAGGCAGGGTACAATGTCGGGCCGGTGTATCATGGGACACCGACAGGAGAATTTACTGTTTTCGACAAGTCAAAGCTCGGAACAAAAGGCGGACATCATCACGGTGGTTTTAGCTTTACGACCGATCAAGGCGCAGCTTTGGGATATGCGAATGGGTTTTCTGATGAAGCCGTTAATCTTGATAATGCAATCGAGATTGTAAATCGCGTGTTTGCTAACACGTTCGAGAGCAATAAGAATGCCGACAAAATCATTCAGCAGTATTGGAGTAATAGTGACAGCGAAGTAGAGGCAGATGGGCCGGTTGAAATTTATTGGGGCGTCATAGATGATAACAATGAATTTGCCGATGATTTGATGGGACTTGTTTCACTGATGGCAGACAGGTTCCCATCGGAAGCAGCAGAAATAACTCGCGCATCCAATATTCTGGCTGCCAACCAGTCTGCTATGCCCGAGGTTAAATCTGTATATCTAAAAGTTCCAGGAGGAACCCCCGTCATTAAGTCAACCGCAGAACTGATTGGCACGGATGCCGTGAATGTTGATGTGCGTAATGAACCAACGGGCGCTACTATCATGGATTTGGGTGGCGAACATAAGGTGTATTACGTTGCTGATCCAGCCAATATCAAGTCCGCCGACGCCGTGACCCGCGACGATGCGGGGCGCGTCATCCCGCTGTCGCAGCGTTTTGATTCCACCAAAGACGACATCCGCTACAAGATCACGCCCGACCCCATGAGCCTTGAGGAGATACAAAGCAGGGTTTCCACGGGGCGGTTGACCGCACAGGAGTTCGTGGCCAAGTTCGCGCAGGAGGCTCTGGCGCGTGGTTACGAACCCGAGGAGGTGAAAGCCTACCTGAAACGGGTGCTGGTAGAACGCGGGGCGAAAGAAAAACCCGGCGTTAAGCAACAGCAACCCAAACAACCCAGCGACCCCAAGAAAGCTAAAGTTCCCTACAACGATAAAGACGGGAATCCCGAGCCCAAGAAGGTGGCGAAATACGCCTGGGCGTTGTCGTTGAAAGAGTACGGGGACATGCACGGGTTCGAGCTTGAGGAGATGAGCAAGGAACACCTTTACGGGGTGATCGACAACGCCGTGAACATCGCCAACGAGATCATGGGCGTGGAGATATTCGACCGGGAGCAGCTAATCCGGCTTACCACGGGCTACGGGGAAGTGACCGAGAACAAGCGAACCGAGTTCGACAGGGCGCTGTCGAAAACAAGATCGATGCTCCTCTCCCTGGCGCGTATCAACGACATGGCGTATGGGAACAGGGCGAAAAAGGTTGAGACCGAGAGACTTAAAACCGTGGCACTAATGCGCGAGCTGGCGCAGGAGGTGCTTAACATGCTCGACAGGGGCGTGGCCACAGGCACACTAGCCGATGTTGACGTTGAGACGGTAAAAGACGTTCTCAATTCCCGGTTCGACAACATGCGCAGGGCGCTGAAGATGGCGATTCAGGAACTGGCGCAAGCAATCGAACGCGGCACCCCCACAACCCGTGGGGAGAAGCAGGAGTACGAAGACCCATCCGACATCAAGGAACTCAAGCGCATCAAGAAAGAGCTGCAAGCAGCCCATGACGCTATGCCAGCAGTGCTGGAGCGCAAGAAAGCCCTGTATCTCCAGAACCGCGTAACCAACCTCAAAAAGCAGATTTCCGCGCTGGATGAGAAGATCGAGAAGGCGAAACAAGGCGTTTTCGAGACCGTCGAGAAAAAGACGCGCCCGACAACGCAGGAGATCAACGACCTGACAGCCGAGCGCGACGGTAAGAAAAGAGAACAGCGCGAGCTGGAAGCCAACGACCTTGGTC
>JAQUHK010000205.1 GCA_028683655.1 Alphaproteobacteria bacterium | reverse complement strand
ACCTGCCTTGCCGGATCCTTCACATGGGGCGGCCACAATCCCGTTGAGCCAGCCCAGCTTGGTTGCGCCATCATCGTTGGCCCGCGCATGGACAATTTCGCCGTGATGGCCGACGATCTTCTGGGCGCGGGTGCCGCGCTTCAAGTCATGGACGAAGCCGAGCTTACGGAAACGCTGTCGCACCTTCTTAAAACGCCGCAAGAGTGCGCGGCCCTTGGCATCAAAGCCCGCAACTGGACGGCAACCAAAAGCGGCGTCCTAGACGAAACCTTGCGCTTGCTGGAGCCGTTTTTCACGAAGGCGGAGTCCTCGCCATGAAAGCCCCCACCTTCTGGTATCGCAAGAAGAGTTGGCAGGGCGCATGCCTTGCACCGCTGGGGCATCTTTACCGGCTGGCGGGGTTGATCCGGCGGGCACGGGCTGTGCCTTATCGTCCGCGCGTGCCGTTGATCTGCGTCGGTAATATCGTGGCGGGCGGCGCAGGCAAAACGCCGACCTGTCTTGCCCTTCACAAGCTTTTGGTGACGCGCGATCCGTCTTTGAAAATCGGGTTTGTTACGCGCGGCTATGGCGGGCGTGAGAAAGGCCCCTTGCGCGTCGATCCCAAAATTCATAGCGCGGCAGACGTTGGGGATGAAGCCCTTTTGCTGGCGCGGGCCGCACCCTGCTGGATCGGACGCGATCGGGCGCAGGTGGCGCGCGAGGCAGAAAAAGAAGTTGATCTTCTTATCATGGATGACGGGATGCAAAACCCGACGATCACGCCGAGCCTCACGCTCCTTGTCATCGACGGCGCGGTTGGGCTTGGTAACGGCAAGTTGATCCCCGCCGGTCCTTTGCGTGAAACGCTCAACGATGCTTTTGAGAGGGTCTCGGCGATTGTCATGATTGGCGAAGATGCGCACCACGTCGCGACTTATCTTGGCAAGCCTGTGTTTAACGCCAAGATCATGCCCGGCCTGCCGACCGACTTACTGGCGACCCCGCGCGTCATCGCTTTTGCAGGGATCGGACGGCCTTCCAAATTTTACGACAGTTGCCGCACGGCTGGCCTGTCGCTTTTGATGACGCGCGATTTTCCTGACCACCACGTCTATCGCGAAAGCGACCTCGCCCCCCTGCGCCATGCGGCGCAGCAAAACAACCTGAAGCTCATCACGACGTCAAAGGATTATGTAAGGCTGCCGCCCTCTTTCAAAGACGAGGTGCGCGTGCTTGATATTGCGCTGGCGTTTGAGGAAAAGGAAAAACTGGCGGGGATGGTTTGTGCCGTGTCAAAACAAGCATGCGCGGACTAACCCAACGGAGTCATTCCCGCGAAAGCGGGAATGACTCTATTTTTACTCACCCGCAGGCAAACCAGAGTTTGGTGTCGCCATAGAGGCGCTCTAGCTCAATGGTGAAGGGCGCGGGAAGCGCGAGCGTTTCATCCTTGGCCGTTTCACAGACAAGCAGCGCATGAGGCGCGATCCAGCCTTGCGCCGTAAGGCCAGAGAGGGCCGCCTCGATCAGGCCTTTGTGATAGGGCGGGTCGAGAAAAACCAGCGTCGCCGCCTGCGTCGCTTTGGGCGGGCGCGTCACATCGACGGGCAGCACTAAACTTCTTATACTTCCGTCAGATAAAATGTTGTCATTCCGGCGCAGGTCGGAATCTAGTGCCGCGTGTCCACGCGGCATAAGAGTCTTTTGGCTCGCAGACGCTCGCCGCTGGATCCCGACTTTCGTCGGGATGACAGGAGAATGCAAACTTGCTGACACAGGCATAACCTCATTATCCAGCAGCCGGAGGTTTTCTTTCAGGCACGTTAGGGCCTTGCGGTCTTTTTCAAAGAAAGTACAGGAAGCCGCGCCGCGCGAAATCGCCTCGATCCCCAAGGCTCCCGTTCCCGCAAAAGCATCCAGCACCACCGCGCCGTCAAGCGCGTCGCCTATCGCCTCGCCCCAATCATGATGCGAGAGAATATTGAACAGAGCCTCGCGCACACGGTCGGCTGTTGGGCGCGTTCCCATCCCATCGGGGGCGCGGAGTGGACGCCCTTTCAGCGTGCCGCCTGTTATGCGCATGAGCGGCTCTGTGATAAGCAAGGTTCAATAAAAACAAGTTGGCCTGAAAACAGCCTCCTGAAAATGTCATTCCGGCGAAAGCCGGAATCTACGAGCCGCGTGTCCACGCGGCATAATACCAACGGCCCGATGAAAACACCCGCTACGTCATCGCGAGGAGCGTAGCGACGTGGCGATCCAGTCCCCAAGTTTTCAGCAGGAGGACTGGATTGCCGCGCTCCCTGCGGTCGCTCGCAATGACGAAGACGACGCGACTCGTGATCCCTTTCATCGGGCCGTTGGTATAAGACGCCTAAACGCCAACAGCTAGGGATCAACGGAGAGTTCGGGACTGGATTCCGGCTTTCGCCGGAATGACGACTTTTCTTTGAGGGTGAACCCCGTTCTTGATGTCCGAGGGGTATAGCAAAAGGAATGGTCCTACGCATCCGTCTTTCCTGCCTTCGCCTTCTTCCCGCCCTCAAAGAACTTGCCTAGCGAGTCGCGCAAGATGCGCGTCGGCACTTCTTCAATC
>JAQUHK010000204.1 GCA_028683655.1 Alphaproteobacteria bacterium | reverse complement strand
ATGGTTCGCCACTAGGACGTCCGACATCGCGATCAACATGTCGTCGGTCTGGTCGTCGATGTTCCAGACGCCAATGGTTGCCAGTCTCGTGAAAAGTCTATACAGAACTTCCGAGTACACAATCTCGTCTGACCCTGAGGCACGTTTCAAGGCTGTGTGCGTCTCGGCGATGGTCGGCAAACTTCCCAGCAAGTATGATCTACGGCACTTCACCGCCAAAGATGCTGTGTCTGACGGCGTTGTTTCTACTTCGGTTCTGGCAAAGAAATCTCATAAGTACGGCGAAACGCTGGTCACCGCAACAACCACACACGAGTACTACATGTCTGTCGTGGTGGAGGCGGCCAATCGAGGCCGAGTGCTCGCAGGTGAAGTCGCGTATGTTGAGAATCACCTGGTCAATATCTTCTCTCGTCTCGTTCTTGGAGCCCTGGTTCATGAGTGCGGTCACTCCGTGTTTTCGCGGTACCTTGGCACTGAGTGGCATAAGGGATTGGACGGTTACCGTCGCTCGGTGCTGACGATGTTCGAAGAGATCCGTTCAGAGGCCTCTCAAACGGTCCGTCTCGGTCTCGGACCCACGGTGATTCGTGGCGCTGCAGACATCGTCGTCGATCCTCGTAAGACCGCTGAGAGCTTCCTGTCTTCGGACCCCACCACGGGTGCTGCAAACGTGGCGCTGAACTCGACGTTGATTCTTGGTCGCGGACTCTACGGCGTCTATACGCCGGCTGAACTAACCGACCTTAACACGATTGTCGAGACGTTTGTTGGTGGCGACCGCTTTGAAGAGATGCACAACATCTGGCGAGACACCATCGACATCTACCAGCTCGAAACTGATCGTCTCGATAACGTTCTTGACCGTTGGGTGGAGCTCTTCCCATCTCCCAAGGACGGGTCGGGTGTCTCGTCGCATATCATCTCCAGCGCGGCTGCAGACCCGGAAGCTGGTGATACGGGAGAAAGCTCAGAATCGGATGAGAGCGGTTCGGGCGACAACTCCGATCTGCCGACCGAAGCGGGTGATGTTGATGAAGGTTCGACTGCCGGAGACACTGAGACGGGTGATGGCAAGACTGGCGACGGAAACATTTCAAGCGACATAATCAACTCTGCGTTCAAGGACTTCACCGATGAGGGCGACAAGGTCACGGTGGCCGCAGACATCGAGGACACGCTGGAGAAGGAGGAGAAGACGCCGCGTCAAGCCTTCATAGAGGCGATGGAATCGACTGCTCGTGGCGACGAGATCGTATCGAAGAAGCCGACGGCTGCTGAGTTCGCCGCGTCTCGTCAGCTTGCAAACGCTCTCCGACAGATCAATGTCACAGACCGGGGCAAGGTCGTCACGTCGACGCACGTCCCGCCGGGCAAGCTCCACACTCGAGCTGCGATGGCGCGGTCGATCGAGAAGCGGCAGAAGGCGCAGCCGTCCGCACGTCCCTGGAAACGTACTACCCACACGACCACGCACACACCGCCGCTGACAGTGGGAGTGATGACCGACGTCTCGGGATCGCAGAGCTGGGCGACCCAGACATCTGCAACACTGTCCTGGGTACTTCCGCGGGCTGTGTCTGAGATCAATGGCGCGGTCTCCGCGGTCACGTTCGGATCGAACGTCCAGGTCATGTGCGCTCCTGGCGACCGGCCTACGACGAAGAAGGTCCGACACGCAGTCGATGGAACTGAGAAGTTTTGCGACGCACTGCTTGCGACTGAGCACATGCTGCAGCTCAGCACTCGGGAGGGTGTCCGGATTCTGATCGTCTTCACGGACGGAGTCTTTGTCGCTGAGGGCGAGCTCGAGCGGGCGACTGAGGAAGTAGAGAAGCTGACCGACGCAGGAGTGTTCGTTCTGTGGGTGACGCCGAGTAGCAAAACCCAGAAGTACGGAGACTGCAACACGACACCGCCGAGCGCTCACTACATGCACGTCAACTCGTACGACTACTCCGGCGATGATGCGAAGAACAACACGATGAAGCTCTTCAATGACATCGCAAAGGAGATCACGCGGGGTCTGGCGAAGCAAAGGCGGGTCTGACCTGCGGAAAGGCCCTGGATGGACCACTCACGGTCTACCAGGGCCTTACCCATGGAATCCTATGGTCGCTCTACACGCTCTACGGACCATACCGATCAAATTATGTACAACAGCACGTCCGTGGTATATACTTAAACCGTACGACAGACACGGACACGACAGAGAGGCACAGTCATGGCAGACAAGAAGCACGACACGCTCGACGCGACCGAGGAAGCTCGGAAGCTCGCGCACATGATCGCGTTCGCCCGGCGCTCCAAGAAGGAGTGGGACGAGTACGAGAAGGAAGCCAAGGAGCGACTGCTCGAGATCGCCGGCAACACGAACGTCGAGTTCAAGACTGCAGCTGGTGAGGTTGTCGCAACGATCGACGAGTCTGAGACTCGCGGCACCATCAACTGGAAGAAGTTCCAGGAAGAGAACCCGGCCATCGACTTCGAGGCTTACCGTGGCGAGGCTCGCACCACTGTCACGGTCCGGACGACCTGGATCGAGCAGGGGGTCAACACGCCGGGCAAGACCGACTGACCCACAGACCAGATTGTCGTCGCTCTAC
>JAQUHK010000203.1 GCA_028683655.1 Alphaproteobacteria bacterium | reverse complement strand
TTCTGCGGAGTCGGTAGCTGGGTTCTTGCTTGCCCAGGCTGCGTAGCACACTCGACCTCCGAACTCGATGGTGGGTGCTGGAGTATTACCTCGCTCGTGGCGAGCTCGGTATGCTCCGCCTTCGATCTCGTAGACCGCAGCAATAGCGTTATTGACAGGGACGGACTTCGCAATGAGAAGTGCGTTGGGGGAGAGTAGTACGTAGTCGGGCATCAATTTCTCTTTCTTTCGATGGGCTTTACTCTCCTCACTCTACTAGAGGAGTAAGGAGAAGTCAACCCTTAACGCTCTAAAGCTTTAGTGAGCATCTTCTTTCTTAGTGATTCGGGAGCTACCTCTGTAGAAAGACTGACCATTCCCGCTCCTTGTTCTGTGTCAAAGGTAACGAGGATGACCGTCTCCAAGAGATCGAGTCCTTGATCTTTGAGCGCTTGCGAGAACTTGCCTGCCTCGCGCTCGATGATCTCTGAGGGGTTAGAAACTTCTTTCGCGCTCAATCTGTGCCTCCAAGTTGAGAATTTTAGCTCTGGCTGTTTGTGCGCTACCGAGTACCGCCATGACCAACCCTACCCGCTCTGAGAGGTCTTGCGCAATGGTCAATTTGTTCTCCAGTTCGGGGTCTTTTTCGATCTCGTTCCTATAGAGAATTGGGTCGTAAGAATACTCGCTCGGGAAGGGTAAATTTTCTCCCTCAAATCGAGAATTATTTGGCCACATTAGTTCGTCAATTTCCCGCTCCAAAATGAGGCGTTCTGTCTCCGCCTCATGGATCAAAAGTGAGACTTCCAGAGAGGTCAATTTGCTGATGTAATTATCGGGTAAAGAAGGGTCAAAAATCTTGTACATGCGTGGTCCTTAGAAAGTGAAAATAGCTTACCTAACACAGTATAGCGATCCTGTCAAGATCTCTCTTTTCTTTTATTAGTACCTATCCATGTATTTATTAAGTACCCACCTATGTATTTCTAGTACAGAGGGTATGTATTTAATTGGTTCAGAGGGTATGTATTTAACGTTTGTGAATAATATCGAAAATCTGTTCTACAACTAAAGTTTGATTTTTCGAATATCAAACTTGCTATCGAAAATTGGTGTAGTTTTGGTGTAGTCCCTAATTTCACTTTTTTACCCCCTCTGACCTGCGGGTTTATGTCCATTTTTGGTCACTAGAAAAAAGGGGTGTAGGACGAAATAGTTTTTTTGTAGTACTTTTTTTATACTCTGACCTGCGGAAACACCCTAAAAAAACAAAAAACTACATATTTTATAAGAATTATATACTACAAGTAAGTTTTCATTTTTTATAGGAAATCTCCACTCTCCCCCTCTCTCTATGGACAGAAATTCTTCGAAAGTGTGTAGTATGTGTAGTCTTTTGGTATAACACCAGGTCAAAGGTATTAAATTCACTGCACTTTTTACTATCGAAAGTGTAGTAAACTACATCTGAGGACAAAAGCCCAGGTCGCTCGTGGATTTATTCATGCAGGACCCCTTTTTGGCCCGATCTGAAAGCGGAGTTCTGATAGGCTGAGCGACATGAAACAACGAGATTTTTCTTCTGACCCGGAACAGATGCGGAGAGAACTTCAAGAGGTTCTGCGGGACTCTTCCTTCGCTGCCTCCATCGGTTCCCGAGAGTCCATTTTGTCCGTTACTAGATTGCCCTCAGATGTTGATATTTGGGAGCACGATTTGACTGTCGGAGATAGCCTCTACACGTACTCCTCGATCTCTCGAATTGGCATCGGAAAATCGTTCTTCGCACCCCTGGCAAAAATGCTCTCGAAAAGAGAACTCAGAGCGGTGTCGTCAACGATCAAACCTCTCAACCGAAAAGCGTCGAACAGCCGTCGATCTTTTATCCGCTCGATGGCTCATCCGTCGTCCCTTACCGAGAGCGGGAATCGTGAGCGGATCTGGCTCGACCACCACACCGACGCGGTGATGTGGCCTAAGTCTCGCGGAGTAGATCTCACCCCCTTGGAGATCGCGCTGAGCCAGACGTCCCCATTTACCGTCACCCTCTCGGCCTACCAGTGGGAAGCGGTAGCCGTTATCGAGACTGTGCGGGCTGCTGGCCGAGTTTTAGGCTCTAGGGATGCTCATACCCTCGCCAACCAGTTTATGTTGCTCATACTGGCGTATGGAGGGGTTAAAGCTACACATCTAGGAGCGCACAGAGACTTCCCCGTCAAGCTGGACCGGCTAGTTGACAACGACACACTTTTGCGCGGAGCGTTTATCAACGCAGCGCTAGAGGGCACCGTGCTCGATCTCGAACCTTACGACCACCTCGACAAGATAGAGAGCGCCTCGGGTCGCGGGCTGTGGCCGTTGACAGGTCCAGACCAGATGCTGGCTATTACGATCCTCGCTGCCTGGATCAGAATGTCGCGCCTGGGAGTTCGCCTTTCCTCCAGAGAAACCCTCGAAAGCTGGGAAACTTTCTTCGACGGTACGTCCTACGGGTACGACCCAACCCTCGTCGGTCAATGCTGGCTCCTTGACTTGGAGGAAAATCACAAGGCTTCCCGGCGCTACACCTTCTTCCGCAATTGGGACGGAGAGGTAGCTCCTCCTTGGCTGACTGCTCGCGGAGGCTCCCCG
>JAQUHK010000074.1 GCA_028683655.1 Alphaproteobacteria bacterium | reverse complement strand
GCCGGAACTGGCCAAGCTGGGCCTTGCGATTGAAGCCTTCGGGATCGGCGCGATTCTGGTCCGTGAAGTTCCTGTGCTTTTAGGGACGGCCAGCGTCAAGGATTTGCTGCGTGACATGGCCGAAGAGCTTTTGGAAAATGAAAACACCCGTGCGTTGGAAGCGCGGCTGGACGCCTTGTGCGCCCGCATGGCCTGTCACGGCTCCGTGCGCTCGGGCCGCGCCCTGAACGGTGACGAGATGAACGCCCTCCTGCGCCAGATGGAAGACACCCCCAACACCGGCCAATGCAACCATGGCCGCCCCACCTATGTTGAGCTGTCACTCGGCGATCTGCGCAAGTTGTTTGACCGGAAATAGAAATATACAGTCACCCATCGTCTTTGAAGAGCTGGAATGACTCAAAATTGAGAGGGGACTTCACCTTTTGAAGTGCGCTTTGTGTATCCAACAAAAAACCCGCCGAGGGTCGGCGGGTTTTTTTAAGAAGGGATGACGCGAACGGTTTAGCTGGCGTTCAGGTCGTCGTCCTTTTCAACATCGACGACGTCTTCGACGTCCATTTCATCTTCGCCCAGTTCATCCACGTCTTCGATCAGGCTGTCTTCGCCGTCATCGGGGGCGACGGGGATATCGTCGAGTTCGTCGTCAGGCGTCGGGGCAGCCTTGCGGCTCTTTTCCTCGGTAGCCGCGCGCGAGCGGCGTGATTTGTTCAAGACATCTGGATCAAGAACCGTGCCGCAGCTTGGGCATACGGGCGGGTTCTTTTTCATGTCATAATAACGCGTTGCGCAATGCGGGCAAATTCGCTTCAAACCCCATTCTGCTTTCGCCACTTTTTCCTCCTGTCCGTACTCACGGGTGATGAATCAATCCGATTAATCTAAGGCGTAGTCCTGTTACACAGAATACGCTTTGTGTCAACGAGGCAAATAAGTCCTCGCCGTTTTTCGTCGGTTTTGATGAAAAGTTATGGTTTTCGACGGGGCCTCTGGTATAGGAAAAGGCATGACACAGACACATCACACCTCCGTTTCCCTTGTGGCGCAGACCTGCGGGCCCCTGTCGGGCACCATCACGCCGCCGGGGGACAAAAGCATTTCCCATCGCTCCATCATGTTTGGCGGTATCGCGCAGGGGCGCACGCGTGTGCGCGGCCTTTTGGAGGGGGAGGACGTTCTGTCCACCGTCGCGGCCCTGCGGGCCGTGGGGGCCAAAATTGCCAAGGAAGGCGAGGTCTGGCAGATCGACGGCGTGGGGCTGGAGACCATGGCCGAGCCGTCCGGCGTTCTGGATATGGGTAACAGCGGCACCTCTGCTCGCCTTCTCATCGGGCTTTTGGGGGCGCGGCCTTTTACCAGCTTTTTCACGGGCGACGGGTCGCTGTGCAAGCGGCCCATGGGTCGCGTGACGGTGCCGCTGGAGCAGATGGGCCTGCGTTTCATGAGCCGCGTGGGCGGGCGTTTGCCGTTGGCTGTCACGGGGCCAGAGCGCGTCCAGCCCATCACCTACCGCCTGCCGGTCGCGTCGGCGCAGGTGAAGTCGGCGGTGCTGCTTGCGGGGCTTAGCGCGGAGGGCGTTACCACGGTGATTGAGCCTGTCCCGACCCGTGACCCGACCGAGCGGATGCTTCGCGCCTTCGGGGCCAAGCTGGACGTGACCAAGATGGACGACGGTGCAGATGCCATCGCGTTGACGGGCCGCCCGACCCTGATGGGGCAGGAAGTTCAGGTTCCGGCGGATATAAGCTCTGCCGCCTTTCCGATGGTCGCCGCCTTGCTGCGTGAGGGGTCAGAGGTTCGCCTGATGAATGTCGGGATCAATGAACGCCGCGCCGGATTGCTGCATAGCCTTCTGGAAATGGGGGCTGACATTACATTGGAAAACAAGCGCGATTTGTGCGGCGAGCCCGTAGCCGATCTTCTGGTGAGAGGCAGTGTGCTTAAAGGTGCGACGATCCCCGAAAGCCGCGTGCCCAGCATGGTGGATGAATATCCTGTTCTGGCCATGGCGGCGGCCTGCGCCAGCGGCACCTCGCGCTTTATCGGGCTTGCCGAACTGCGCGTGAAGGAAAGCGACCGCCTCGCTTTGGTTGCCAAGGGGCTTGAAGCCGTTGGCGCGAAGGTGGAAGTGGAGGGCGACGACCTCATCATTCACGGAAACGGTCAGCCGCCGCGCGGTGGGGCCACCATCGCCACAGCCCTCGATCACCGCATCGCCATGAGCTTCCTTGTGCTGGGCCTCGCAACGCCAGAGCCGATTGCCGTCGATGATGGCAGCGTGATCGCCACCAGCTTCCCCAGCTTTGTCGAGCTGATGAATGGCTTGGGGGCGCGGATTGGGGAGGGTGCTTAAAGGAAGCAGCCCTAATTTCTTCCTTCACCCACCCCTCGGCAGCTTGGTGCCCGCTACGGCGCGGGTGGCGAGGATCGCGCGGCGGAAGGCGAAGAGCTGGGCGGGGCGGCCGCGCTGGGGGCGGGCTTGGGCTTTGGTTTCTTCGACGAGGCCTTGGGTCAGGACAAGGCGGCGGAAATTTTGTTTATGAAGCCGCAGGCCCGCCAGAGCCTCGACGGTGTGTTGAAGCTCTAGCAGCGTGAACTGGGCGGGCAGAAGCTCGAACACCACGGGGCGGTATTTGATCTTGGCGCGCAGCCGCGCCATCGCGGTGGCTAAAATCCGGCGGTGATCGTGTGCCATGGCAAGGCCTGTGCCTGCCAAAGGCGTGGTGGGGGCGGCTTCTTCGACAAGGCCTGCCTCCCACAGCAATTCATAGCGGCCAAGGACTAGCTCGTCGTTCCAGTCGCGCGGGTTGCTCGGAAAATGGATCGCGATCCGCGCGGCGCGACTTTGGCGCAGGGCGGTGGTGGGGGCCTTGTTCTTCCATGTTGTCAAAGCGCGGTGCAGGGCGGCCATGATGGCATCGGGCCATCCGGCGCGGTGGTCCTCCCATGGGAAAAAGCGATACCAGTCCACGGCTTGTCCTTCTTTGGGCTCACCATGCGTGATGCCTGTCGTCAGAGCCAGATAGCCGATGGAAATCACGCGCCGTCCGCGCGTGGCGCGGTCTTTGTCGGCAAAGGTGTAAAGCTGTTCGACATAGCCCAGTTGCAGGCCCGTTTGCGCCGCCACCCATTCGCGCAAGGCTTGCTCAAGCTTGCTGTGCTTGGTGGTCAGCGGGCCAGAGGGCAGGGCGTGCCCGTGCGTCACCAGCACGTGCGGCGCGTTCCCCTGCACGCCGACAATCACGGCACTTAGCTCGATGATGATTTCCTGTTTGGGAGCGTCCTTCGTCATCGCGAAGCCTGCTCTATGAAAAGCAACACGCTAAGCCCCTCCCCTCGCGGGAGGGGTTGGGGTGGGGGCGAAAGAGGAAGGGTAAAATGTGCCTGTTTTGCGCTGGCGGCGACTCTCCCCTCCCTTAATCCCTCCCCGCGAGGGGGAGGGAGATTTGATAGCGCGTGGGGCTTCTTTTCCGGTGCCATCGTGTGCCTTTTCTGTGGTCTTGCCTTTATGCTCAAAGGGACTATAATTTGCGGCGGGTCGGTTGACGACTCTTTTTTGGTCCTTCTTAATGCTCAAAAGGAGCATAATTCATGGCTCAAGCTTTTTCCTCTGTCAAGGCCGCGCTTGAGGCGACCGCGCAGACCTATGACCGCGTGCGGGCCGTCATCCCGCCCGAAGAGTGGGCGGGCTTTGCCGAGGATATTCTCGCGATCCGTGAGCTGAAGCATAAGCGTCGCGCCGTCATTCTGGCGCACAATTATATGACGCCAGAGATTTTTCACGGCGTGGCGGATATTACGGGCGACTCGCTGGCTCTGGCGCGTAAGGCGGCTAGTGTCGAGGTCGATGTGATTGTCAGCGCGGGCGTGCATTTCATGGCCGAGACGGCCAAGCTGCTGAACCCCTCGCGCACCGTTTTGATTCCCAATCTGGACGCTGGCTGTTCGCTGGCCGAGTCGATTACGCCGGAGGATGTTCGGGTGTTGAAGGCGCGTCATGCGGGCTTGCCCGTGATTACCTATGTCAACACGTCGGCGGCGGTGAAGGCCGAGTGCGATATTTGCTGTACCTCCGGCAATGCCAAGCAGATTGTGGAATCGCTGGGTGTGCCCGAAGTCATTATGGTGCCCGATGGCTATCTGGGCCGCAATGTCGCCAAGACGACGCAGGTGAAGATCATCTTGTGGAATGGAAGCTGTGAAGTGCATGAGCGGTTCACGGCGCAGGAGGTGCGCGACTATCGCGCCCAGCATCCCGATATTGCCGTGATCGCACATCCCGAATGCCCGCCCGATGTGGTGGCCGAGGCTGATTTTGCTGGATCGACGGTGAAGATGAGCGACTGGGTCGCCCAGAAAAAGCCGCCCAAGGTCATGCTGCTGACCGAATGTTCGATGAGCGATAATGTCGCCGTCGATCATCCGGATATAGAGTTCGTGCGGCCCTGCCAATTATGTCCGCACATGAAGAAGATCACGCTCAAATCCATTCGTCGCGCCTTGGAAGACAATACCTATCAAGTCGAGATTCCCGAAGCCATCGCCACCCCCGCCCGCCGCGCCGTTCAACGCATGATCGAGGTTCCCGCATGACACCCGTTATCATTGGCGGCGGGCTCGCGGGCCTTTGTGTGGCCCTGACCCTCGCGCCAAAGCCTGTGATCGTGCTGGGCCGCAAAGTGGCCAGCGGCCTCACCAGTAGCGAACTCGCGCAAGGTGGTATCGCCGCCGCCGTCGGCGCGGATGACAGCACAGAGCTTCATGTCCAAGACACGCTCGCGGCTGGGGCTGGACTGTGCGATCCCGCCATTGTGCGCCAGATTATTGAGGCAGGCCCCGCGGCGATTGAGCAGTTGATCCGCTGGGGTGTCGCTTTTGATCGTGACGAGGATGGCGATCTTAAGCGCGGGCTTGAAGGAGCGCACAGCCGCCGTCGCGTGGTGCATGCCAATGGCGATGCGACGGGCGAGGCTGTGATGCGGGTTCTTGTTGCGCGCGTCAAGCAAACGCCCTCGATTCATCTTCTGGAAGGCTGCGAGGTCACGGAAATCAAAACGGACGCAAGCGGCGTGTGCGCCGTGATGTTCCGGCAGGACGGCAAAGAAGGGCTTCAGGAAATCAAAACCCGCGCGGTTGTTCTGGCGACGGGCAGCGCGTGCGCCTTGTGGCGGCATACGACGGTGCCTGTGGCGTCGTGGGGGCATGGGCTGCTTTTGGCGCATGAGGCCGGAGCGGCTCTGCGCGATTTGGAGTTTGTGCAGTTTCATCCGACAGCCTTGGACTCGACGCTTGATCCGATGCCGCTGATTAGCGAGGCGTTGCGCGGCGCAGGGGGCAAGCTTGTCACCGATCAAGGCGAGTCCTTTGTGGATGAGCTGTGCCCGCGTGATGTGGTCGCGCGAGCGATTTGGAGTCAGCTTGAGCACGGGCAGCGCGTGTTTCTTGATGCGCGGCATATTGACGATTTTGGTGACCATTTCCCAACAATTTTGGAGTCCTGCCTGCGCGGTGGCATTGATCCGCGTGAAGAGGGGATTCCTGTGCGTCCTGTCGCGCATTATCATATGGGTGGCATTCAAACGGATGGCGAGGGAAAGACGACGGTTGAGGGGCTTTGGGCTTGTGGCGAGTGCGCCTCCACCGGACTTCATGGCGCGAACCGTCTGGCCAGCAATTCGCTTTTGGAAGCCGTCGTGATGGGTTGCCGCATCGGTAAAGCGTTGCAGGCGCGGGCGGCGGATGCGCTTTCCTGCGCTGTTTCCGAGGCGCGAGGGGCCAAACCTTTTACTGCCGATGATCTGCATGATACGGTGCGGGTGCGCAATCTGATGATGGCGCATGTCGGCGTTTTGCGCGAGTCCAAAGGTCTTGAGACGGCTTTGTGCGATCTTGAGCCGTTGGCTTCCGTCAATCGGTTTGCGCGGGTCGGCATGCTCATTGCAAAATCCGCTCTTGCGCGTCGCGAAAGCTGTGGTGCCCATACGCGCCTTGATACGCCTTGTTCTAGTTAGGAGAATCTGATGAAAAGCTTTCCAACCTTTATGATTGAACCGTTGGTGCGCGACGCCCTGAAAGAAGATTTGGGTCGCGCGGGCGATATCACGTCCCAGTTGCTGGTGCCCAAAGAGGCGGTGTTGAAGGCCTCTATCCGTGCGCGGCAGGAAGGCGTGCTGGCGGGATTTGATGCAGCATGTCTGGCGTTCAAACTGATGGACCCTGATATTCTGATCGAGTCGCACAAGAAGGACGGCGACAAGGTTGCACGGGGCGAGCCGATGGCTTTCTTTTCCGGCAATGCCCGCGCCATGTTGGCGGCGGAGCGCACGGCCCTTAATTTCCTGTCACATCTCAGCGGCATTGCGACACTGACGTCGCGGTATGTTCAGGCTGTTAAACCGTTCAACACGCGCCTTTGCTGTACGCGCAAGACGACGCCGCTTTTGCGGGCGATGGAGAAAAAGGCTGTGCTGGCGGGCGGTGGGCATAATCATCGCTTTGGCTTGGACGATGCGGTGCTGATCAAAGACAACCATGTCGCCATTGCCGGATCGCTGCGCGATGCTGTCACGCGCGTGCGGGAAGGCGCGGGGCATATGGTCAAGATCGCGCTGGAGGTCGATACAATCGGCCAGCTTTACGAAGCACTCGATCTGCCGGTCGATGTCGTGATGCTGGACAATATGACGGTTGATTTGTTGTGCGAGGCGGTGGCGTTGATCGCCGGTCGCTTTGTCACCGAGGCCTCGGGCGGCGTGACGCTTGATAACGTCAAGGAAATCGCGTCATCGGGCGTGAATTGTATCTCGGTCGGTGCTTTAACGCACAGTGCGCCCATCCTCGATTTCGGCCTCGATCACGGGATTTAGAGTCGCGGGTTCTTCACGAAAGAGAAGGGCTTCGTTTGCTCTTTGAATAACATACGCCCCCCAACGTCATTGCGAGGAGGCCTTAGCCGACGAAGCAATCCAGTCCTGCTGCCGGAAACTTGAGGACTGGATCGCCACGTCGCTGCGCTCCTCGCGATGACGGCAGAGGGAGGTGCATTAAGGGTTATCCCTGCGCAGCACGCTTTCGATGATGTAAAGTGGGCGGCGTTTGGATTCCATGTAAAGGCGCCCCAGATACTCGCCGAAAACGCCGAGGCAGAGAAGCTGCACGCTGCCGATCACAAGCACGACGACCATCAAGCTGGTCCAGCCCTGAACGGTTTCACCCAAAAGCCATGCGCGAAAGACATAGATCAGCAAACCAAGGCCAATCACGCCGAACAACGCGCCGGTATAGGACGCAAGGCGCATGGGCACGATGGAAAAGCTGGTGATGGCATCCAGCGCGAAGCGCAGCATTTTGGGCAGTGGATATTTGGTCGTGCCCGCAAGGCGCGGCTGGCGTTCATAAGGAAAGGGCACTTGGGGCAGGCCCATCCACCCCACCATGCCGCGCAGGAAGCGCGATTGTTCAGGCATCGCATTCAAAAGATCCACGGCGCGGCGGCTGAGTAAGCGGAAATCGCCCGTGTCGGCAGGGATTTGCGCTTCTGTCAGTTTGCCGACGAGGCGATAGAAAAGGCTGGCTGAGGCGCGTTTGAACAGGCTTTCGCCATGTCGGCAAAGGCGCTGGCCAAAGACAACGTCTGCGCGGCTTTCGTCCATCAGGCGCATCATCCCGTCCAGCAATTCCGGCGGGTCTTGCAAGTCGGCGTCGAGAATCAGGACGCGCGCCCCGCGCGTTTGCGCAAGGCCTGCGGTCAGTGCGAGCTGGTGTCCGTGATTGCGGGCGAGGTTCGCAATCACAAGCGCGGGATAAAGCGTCATCATTCCCTTCATCACCGCCAGCGACCCATCGCTTGACCCGTCATTGACAAGGATGATTTCAAAAGAACCTTTTGCCTCTTTCGCACAAGCCTCATTCACGCGGCGGCAGAGTTCGGGCAGGACGGCTTCTTCATTGAAGCAGGGAATGACGACCGAGAGGGCAAGAGGCGAGAGGGGCGCGTTACTTGGCACGGGCGGCTCCTTTCTTGGTGGTCATCTTTTTCAGAATGTCGGCATAGACCTGCGCGATCGGGTGCCAGTCCCATGTTTGCTGGGCCAGTTCGGCAAGCCCTTCTTCCGGTCCTTCAAGCGGCAGGGCGAGTGGCATGGCTTTGATTTTCTCATACCAGACGGCGGCGGTGCGTTCGGGATTGCAGGGCCAGACTTCGGCAGTGTGCAGATAGCGGGCGGCTTGCATGTTGCCCTTGGCTGTCTCTGGACTGCACAAGACGGGCAGGCCACAGGCCATGGCTTCTTGAATGACGAGCGGAAAACCCTCGCCATAGCTGGGCAGGATCAAAAGGTCGGCGGCTTGATAGAGTTCGGCGAGGCTTTGCCCTTGCCTGCCTTTCAGAACGTGGACGTTGGGCAAAAGCCAAGCGGCGGGATCAATCGGCCCCGCGCCCGCCAGCCAAAAGCGCCATTCCGGCAAAAGAACCGCCAGACGGCGCAGAACATCCATCCCTTTCTTTTCGACGAAACGCCCGACGAAAAGAAGAATCGGTTGTTCGTTTTTCACCGCGAATTGCTGGCGCAGGAAGCGGCGGTTTTCCGGCATGGCGGGGTGGAAGAGGCGCAGGTCCACGCCGTTCGGGATGACCTTGATCGGGCGGATGAACGAGACTTTGTGATAGTAATCCTCGGCGACGCGGTCGCTGATGAAGATGGTTTCATTGGCGTGGCGTAGCATCGGGCCCGTGATAACTTTGTCCGCCACGCGCATCAACAGGCGCAGGACGGGATTCTTATAAGGAATGGGCTCGATATGCTGGGTGATGGCGACGGGTTTGCGCCGCGCCTTGGCGATGAGGAAGGCAAAAATATTGCCGAGGTAAAGCGTGTCGTGCAGCCAGACCCCATCCGCTTCGGTAATCGCCTTGCGGAGTTTCATCACGCTGCGTGGCCCCCAGATCGGCCATGGAAAGCCCAAGAGTTTTTCAGTCGCGTTGCATGTGCGCATGGGCAGGTAGGTCGTGCCTTCGGTTTGTGGTGCCGGATCACAATCGCTCGCAGACCATGTGAGTATCAGGTCGCGGTCGGTGGCTATATCGCTGGCAAGATGTCCGGCGACTTTCTCGATGCCGCCGCCATGCGCGGGGTAGTAGTGCGTGACAAGGACGATCTTGGTCGGCAGCGGTGCGGCGGGCGTGGCCTGCTTTTTCTTTCTTTTGTCCTGTGGCGGAGGAGGTGGGGCTGTGTTCATGGCAAGAGGCTCTCCTGAATCGCCTGGGTCGCTTCGTGCTGGAGTTTTAGGACGGCTAAGGCCTTGTCTGCGCCGATCAGCGGATCATTCTGGCCGCTGGCGAGCGCGGTGGCGAAGCGATGGATAATCTCGTTATTGCCATAGTCAAGGCGACCGCGCAGCAGCGAAAGGCCGTTAGGTATATGCTGGGCCAGATGCTGGGTGATAGCGTACAGGCTGGTGCGCAGGATGTCTGTGGCTCCGTGCGCGCCGTCGTTCGGTAGGAGGATATAGATATCGCGGAAGATATCGAGAATCGCCGTCGCTTTGTCGCCCGTGACGCGGACGTGCCATTCGCTGAGCGTGCTGGTGAAATCGCAGTCGATGGTGAAGGGGGTGCCGTTGGTGTCGCGATAGAGAATATGCGCCAGACGCGGTGTGTTCTTGCCATCATCGGCAACGCCATGCGCCTTTTGAAGGGTTAGTCCGCCTTTGGCCAGCGAGTCGAGCAGGTAAAAGAAATGCGGGCTTTCATCGTAAAAAAGACCGAGCGGCAGCGTTTCGTACCAAGCGGGCAGACGGCGGCGCGGGTTGCCGAGTTGGACGGCGGCAACGCGGGCGATGGGCCCCAACCGACCGGCGGCCAGATCGCGCTTGAGCTTCAGGGCAGCGCGGCTGAACTGGAAATTATGGACGATGGAGAGGGTCTGGCCTGCCTCCTGTGCGGCCTGCCGCATCGCCTCGCCTTCGGTGACGCTCATGGCGAAAGGCTTTTCGGTCAGGACGTGTTTGTGCAGGGCGAAGGCTTCGCAGGCCAGTGTCCGGTGGGCCATCGGCGGAGCCCCGATGGTGATTGCATCCACTTCGTCCGCCAGCCACGGCACGATCGAAAGCGATTCCGCCTCGGCGGAGAAGGGAAGGTGATAATGATCGGCTATTCGCGCCGCGAGGCCTGTATGACGGTCCACAACGCCGACAAGCTCAAGGTCAGGATGGCGGAGTAGGGCGGGAATGTGCCTGTGCAGTGCGACCCAGCCCAATCCAACGGCGGCGATGCGGTGTTTGCGGTTCACGGTCGGCGACCTCTATACGGCAAGGTAGTTGATGCCAGCTTCGCCAGCGATGGCGATTGAAATGGATTCATCGTCCAGTTCTTCCACCCCGCCCTTCATGGTCGCGTAGGCGCAGGCCTGATCAAGGCAGATGATGGATTTGTCAGGATTATTGCGGTTTCGGATATAGCGGTCGGTCAGGACGACAATGCGCTTGATGGCGGCATCCGAAATACGAAACTCGTAATGGTCTTCGAAATTCTTGCGCATGCGTTTGAGGATGTCGATAGTCATCTCGATATCGGGGACGTCCAGAAAAATCTTCTGGAAGCGGCGGTCGATGGCGGGTTCCTGTTTGACGTATTCGTCATATTCCTCGCGCGTCGTCGCGCCGATGACAAGCAGGTCGCCGTTGGTCAGAAAGGGTTTGAGAATATCGGCGATGCCGCTGTAGCTTGACGATTTGAACGAGATCATCAGCTGGTGGATTTCGTCGATACAAAAGATGATGGGCGGGAACAGACCGCTGGCGTTGCGCTCGGCTACGCCCTTGACGATGGGCAACAGGCGACCTTCAAGCTCGGCGCGTGAGGAGGAGCCTGCGCCGATCATCGA
>JAQUHK010000073.1 GCA_028683655.1 Alphaproteobacteria bacterium | reverse complement strand
TTACCGACAAGGCTGGTCGGCATCACGATCAGGCAAGGCTTGCCGAGTTTTTTGTTTTCCTTCAGTGCGAGAAGATAGGCGAGGGTCTGGATCGTTTTGCCAAGCCCCATATCGTCGGCCAGAATGCCGGACAGGCCATAGGTCCCCAGAAAATGGAGCCAGTTGGTGCCATCGATCTGATAGGGACGCAGCTTGGCGTCCAGCCCTTCGGGCAGCGGCTTTTTCTCGATCCCCGCAAAGTCGCCCAGTTTTTCGACCAGCTTGCGTAGTTGGCCTTCGCCCAGCCATCTTTTGCTGGTGATGGCTTCCAGTTTTAAAAACGCCGCCGTCAAATCCATCGACACGCGCAGCTTGCCGTCGGGATCAAGGGCCTTGTCGTCGAAAAGTTCGATTAGTGTTTTAAGGATGGTATAGATGCGTTCGGCGGGGAGCGCGAGCGTACGCCCGTCGGGCAGGGGGGCATAGCAGGTGTCGGTTGTCTTCAGATACTCGATATCGTCTGCCGAGCGGATTTGCTTGATCATCCCGACAAGGATCGGCAAAAGCGGCGTGCGCTGGCCGCCGATATTGATGCCGAGATCCATAGAGAACCACCACGCGCCGTCTTGGGTAAAAGAGGCTTCAATCTCTTCGCTGTCGGGACGGATGATGGTGCTTGTCACTTCCAGATCGCCGGTGACGACATAGCCTTCCTGCGCCAGTTTTCCGCGCGTCTTGTGCAGGAAATCCTGCCAGAACCATGGCGAGGCGTCGGCTTGTGGTTGCAGCGGGGCGGCGTCTTGATCCAACGTACCGTTGTCGATCGTTACTCCTGTGACAGGCGGCAGGTGCAGGCCGTGCTTTTCAAGATCGGCGATGATCGCTTTTTCGGCGGCGGCGTTGCGTTTGTGCAGGATGATTTTGTCATCCGTTGTTTCGGCGAAAGTGGCATTGTCATCCGTCGGCGACACGCTTGTGCCGTTGTAATCGAAAGAAAGCTGAAGCCTGATTTCGCTGCGGCTGGTTTCGGTGCCCGCGACAATGTGGCTAGCCAGCGCAAGGCGCGGCACGGGTTGGGCAGCTTTAGTCTTACTTTGCGTGATATCGAAAGGCGCGGGGATGCTTTCTGTCGCTTTGGGAAGCCGCTTGCGCAGGATTTTCGCTTCCTCTTGTGAAAGGGGCGGCAGGTTCAGAAAATGCGCGATCAGCCTTGGCTCTATGTCGCAAAGGATCGGCCCCGTCTGCATCGTTTGCGGGTCCAGATACCAGGGGTAGCGCATGCCAAGGACGCGCAGGCCCTGTCGTTCGGGGCGGATGACGCTGCGTTGTTTTTGATCGGCGGTCAGGTGCCATGAAAGCTTCCCTTGAACCGCCTCGCCAAGGGACAGCGGATAAAGACAGGCCTCATCGTAAAAAGCGCGGCCCGTCTCGACAATGCGCGAGAGTGAATAGTTGATCGAAGACAAATCGCTGGGGGCCTCCCACGATAAGGGCGCGTTGTAATAGTCGGTATTTTGCATCTGGCCCAGAAGGAACAAATCCTCGTCCGTCACGGCGCGGCCTGTTTGTTTCAGCCCGTAAAGCTGGCCTGAGGAAATCTGTTTCTTCCGGCCCCAGTTGCCGTCGCGAAGCTTGTGCTGCAAAAACGGCGTCACGCGCAGCCCCGCCGCCGTGTTGGGGTCAAGGATGATGGCATAAACGACGCGTTCTTCCGACAGCGGGACGTCCAGCGGCTTGTCAGGGCTTTCGAAAAAGTCCAGCCATTTGGCGACGCGCGGTGAAAGCTGGGCCGAGGTTGCGCTCGTCTTGCCGCGCTTGGCTCCGGCGACGCCGATTCGCTCGCTCAGGCGGCTTTCCTGTGCAATCGCCTCGTAAAGCGCGGCGACGCTATGCTTGCACATATAGCCCACGGGGCACGAACAAATGGCGTCAATCTCCATGCCGAGGTGACCTTTGCCGATCGTGATCTGGACGTGATAGGGCTTTTGGGCTGTACCTTGGACAAGGGCTTTGATTTGTGTGCCGCGTTCATCGACATCGACATGCAGAACATGCCCCTGCGTCTGGTAAATCCGGCCTCGATTGTGGTCTCGGTCATCAAAATTACGGGTAATATCCTGAACGGTGAAAAGCACAGACAGCCTCGGTCTTTGGGACAAAACGGTGAACGGCGCAGGATACGCGCCCGCGCCGCTCATTTCAAGGCTTCGGTTTTGTTAATTTGGGGATCTTACACCAGCCCGTGGATGAAAAGGCTCACGCCCCCTTGCCGTCATCGCGAGGACCCCGCACTTGATGCGGGGGACGTGGCGATCCAGTCCCCAAGTTTCCAGCAGGAGGACTGGATTGCTTCGTCGGCCAAGGCCTCCTCGCCATGACGAAGGGGGGATAGGCAGGTGTCGCTTTTTACACCCACAAACCGACCCGTTCCTTGATTTCTTTAAGGTGTTTTTGGGTCAGGGCGTTGGCTTTTTCGGCGCCTTTGGCCAGAATCGCGTCGATTTCGGCGGGATCGGCCATCAGCTCGCGCATGCGGTTGGTGATGGGCACCAGCTTGGCGATGGTGAGATCGGCCAAATCCTTTTTGAAGGTGGAGAAAGTCTCCCCCGCATGTTCGCGCAGCACGCCTTCCAGCGGACGGTCCGCCATCGCGGCATAGATCGAGACGAGGTTCTGGGCCTCCGGCCTTTTGGCGAGGTCTTCCAGCGTGTCGGGCAGAGGCTCGGGATCGGTCTTCGCCTTGCGGATTTTCAGCATGATCGTGTCGGCGTCGTCGGTCAGGTTGATGCGCGAATAATCGGATGTGTCCGACTTGCTCATCTTCTTCGCGCCGTCGCGCAGCGACATGATGCGGGCCGCCTCGCCCATGATCAGCGGTTCGGGGATCGTGAAATACGCACCATAGCGGTTGTTGAAGGCGATGGCGACATCGCGGGTCAGCTCAAGATGCTGCTTTTGATCCTCGCCAACCGGCACATGGCTGGCCTGATAGATCAGGATGTCGGCGGCCATCAGGATGGGATAGCTGTAAAGCCCAAGCAGTTGCAGGTCGCGGTTCTTGCCCGCCTTGTCCTTGAACTGGGTCATGCGGTTCATCCAGCCCAGCGGGGTCAGGGTGCTGAGCAACCAGCTAAGCTCCGTGTGCGCGGGCATACAGCTTTGCACGCACAGGGTGCTTTTGTTGGTGTCGATCCCTGCGGCGATATAGGCGCAGGCGACTTCGCGGATCGCCTTGCGCAGCGTCGCGGGGTCTTGCGGGAGGGTCAGGGCGTGCAGATCGACGACGCAGTAATAGCACTCGTAATCGTCCTGAAGCTTCACCCAGTTTTTAAGCGCGCCCAGATAGTTGCCGAGGTGAAGATTGCCGGTGGGCTGCATGCCCGAAAAAATACGTTTCATAGGAAGACTCCTGCACAAAAGGAAAAGGACGAAAAAAAGCAAAGGGGGAGGATGGCAGTCAAAGCCGATCCGTCAGCAAAGGCGGATCAACGCCATCGGCCGGTTGTGCGGGAAAGGAAGTTTATGAAAACAGTCTGTCTCATGATCCTGATGCTTTTGCTCTGTGCCGGTCAATCTTGCTGTTTGCCAACAAGTCCGGCAAAATCGCGCAGTTTCACCGCGCCCGTCAGGCTTAATAGCACGGCATAGGCGACCGAGGAAAGCCCTATAATCGCCGTCAGAGCCCCGATTTGGCTCCAGAAAGCGTGGTTTTCGAACAAAAAGGCCGTTTGCCGCAGGACGAACGCGGCGACAAGTCCCATACCGATGGCACTGCTGATTATAGGAACGAGACGCCTTTTTAAAGCTGCATCGCCCAGCGTATCCCCACGCTTGCGCAAGGCGAGATAAAGCAGGGCGGCGTTCAGCCACGAGGCACAGGTGGTTGCCATGGCCATGCCGATATGTGCCATCGGGCCGAGCAGGAGGAGGGCTATGCCGACATTCGTGGCCATACAGATCATGGCGATGCGCACGGGCGTGCGCGTATCCTGCCGCGAGAAAAAGCGCGAGGCGAAGACTTTGGAAAGCAGGAAGGCGGGCACACCCAGCGCATAGACCGACAAGGTTGCGGCGGTGGCGAGTGTATCGGCATGGGTAAAGCGGCCATGCTCGAAAAGCGTTTGGATGATCGGTTGCGCCGCGATGCCAAGCCCAACGGCGGCGGGCAGGCCAAGGATCAGGCAGAACTCGATCGCGCGGCTGACAAAATGCTGGACCTTTTCCTTGTCGCCATGCGCCTCGTGCCGCGAGAGAAGCGGCAGCAGCGTCGTCGCCACCGCAATGCCCAGAATGCCGAGCGGAAGCTGGTTGAGCCGGTCGGCATAGTACAGATAGGAAACCGCGCCCGTCGGCAGGGTAGAGGCCAAAATGGTGGTGAGCAGCAGGTTGATTTGCGCCGCCCCTGCGCCGACGGCTCCGGGGCCTATTTGCCGGAAAAGGGTGCGTGTGGATTGGCTCAGGCGCGGTCTGACCAGATGCAAAACCGCCCGCGCGCGCCAGCAACTGATCGCCAGCCACCCCGCCTGCACGCCGCCCGAAATTGTCGTGGCGATAGCCAGCGTCCTGCCCGTTTCCCACCCAAAGATGTGCGCAAGGTAAAGCCCCGCGATCAGCACGATATTGAGCATGATCGGCGCGGCTGCCCCCGGCCCAAAGCGGCCACGCGCGTTGAGCACGCCGCTTTGCAGCGCGGTGATGGAGATCAGGAGAAGATAGGGAAAGGTGATTTGGCTATACGTGACGGCAAGGGCATATTTTTCCGGCTCGTCATGGAATCCCGGAGCCATCACACGGATCACCCACGGCATGGCTGCAATCATAAGGATCGTGAACGGAGTCAAAAGCGCAATCAGCATGGCCAGCGCGTGATCGGCGAATTCTTGCGCGGCTTTCTCGCCGTTCACTTCGGTTTCTTTGGTGTAAAGCGGCACGAAGGCGGCAGAAAAAGCCCCTTCGGCAAACAGGCTGCGGAACAGGTTGGGAAGGCGTTGCGCTACGAAAAAAGCATCCGCCTGAAAGCCTGCGCCCAGAAACGTCGCCGTCAGCGTATCGCGCACAAAGCCCGCCATGCGACTGAGCATCGTAAACCCGCTAACCGTAAAAAGCGCACGCGCAAAGCTCATGGAGTAATTTTTCCTTTATGGTTTGATAAAGCGAACCCACGATGAGTCGAAGCCCAGATTGGCGATTGTTTTTTCAAAATCAAAAACAGGAGGCCTCTTAACCGAGAAACGAAGGGCTGAGTCTGGTACATTATACTTGATGGTGAATTGCGCCTCGTGCGGTTGCCATGTAAAACTGTGTTCATCCGTTCGACGGTTATATCCCTCCAAATTTCCGTTCTTGTTGACTTCCCAGCGATATTCGTTCGTCGGAAAGCGTGTAATCTCTGTTTCGAAAAAGGTAAAGTCCAGTTTGTTAAAGTTGCGAATAAGCGTTGCCGTTCTTAATCTGCCGAAATTGTCCGTGGCGATGTTCACGCGTTCATTCCAAATACCGAGGACAGCCGTCCCTGTGGCTTGGGGGTCTTCATGCGGATTTTGGATGTTGTAGGAGTAGTCAGGCGAGTTCCTGCCAGAAATAATGCGCAGATTTTTGCAAGCGTGGGGTGTTTTATCTTTGACGCTTTTGACAGACCAACAAAGGTTGCCATGAACAACATCGGCAAGGCCTAGCGGTCTTGCCAGATGTTCCCCTTCGATAGCCTTGGCAAAAATATCGCCCCAGTCTTCCCCAGTTATGTCGTTTTTGCCGACGGCGCACTGGTAAACAATCCACTTGGCTATGGTTAGGATAGTTGCTTCAGGAAGCTCTCCTAATGGATACAGGTCTTTTATCTGTTTTTTCTTTGAGTCTCGTAATTTTGGCGTTTGCACGAAGAACCTCCTTGATAACGGCTTCAATCATGGGAACGGGGACGGCATTCCCTGCTTGTTTGCGTGTTTGACTGTCTGAACAAACGAGGCTGAATGAATCGGGAAAGCCTTGCAAACGCAGCATTTCTCGTGGTGTTAATCGCCTTTCGCCATTGACCAGAAGATAGTTATATGAAGCACCCGCTCTCAAGGCGCAAGAATAGGGATAGCTGGAGATGTTGCCGCTTTTGTTTTCGTGCCATATGGCGGGGCTGTGTTGGCTTTTGTGGGCTTTTCGTCTTTTGGTCAGGACATGCTTGCTGGCATAATGCTTGGCATCAACCTTCTTTTCTAATAAAGAATCAAGAGGGGTGTAGGTAGGCAAGGCCTCTGGCCAGATAAAGGGGGTTTTGTTGTTCAAAAAACCGACGATGATTGTTCTCTCTCTTTTTTGAGGAAGACCAAAATGAAGTGCGTTCAGAATTTTCCAGTGAACTTTATAGCCAAGCTTTTCCAGCGTTGTCAGAATTGTCTTAAAAGTTTCCCCCTTATTATGGGTCGCTAGTTGTTTTACATTTTCAAGAACGATCATCGGTGGCTTTTTGCTTGATAGAATCTTGACGATTTCGAAAAATAAAGTCCCCCTCATGTCATGGAAGCCATGTTGTTTGCCGATAATGCTGAAGGGCTGACAGGGGAATCCGGCACACAGAAGATCATGCTTTGGTATAAAATCAGGCGTGATTTTTGTTATGTCACCCGCAGGAATGAGGCTGTAATTATAGGCGTAGGCTTTGCGGGCTTCCTCATCAATATCCGAGGCAAACAAACAGGTGCCGCCGTTACGGGCAGCGGCTAGGTGGAAACCACCGATGCCACAAAAAAGATCAATAAAAGTAAAAGAAGTCATGTACTGAGGACATTGCTGATGTGTTTGTCTAGCGTAACCCAGAGAGAACAATTTGTGAACAATTTTTGTCAGGGCGTTGCGAAGAGGTAGAGCTGGTAATACAGGCATCCGGCTAGCGACAGGCACAAAGCGGGGGCGAAGGGGAATTCGCTGTTTTTGGTGAAGAACTTCCATAGGCTGCCGATGATGACGCCGATGACGCCTGCGGCCACCAGAAACCACGGGATCATCATCAAGGGGATCCAAAGTCCTGCGGCGGCGAAGAATTTGACATCGCCCAGCCCCAGCATCTCGCGGCCTCGCAGCTTGCTGTAGCCGATGGCTAGCAGCAGGCTAAGTCCCAAAAGGCCCGCCGAGGCGACGAGGCCGAGGAAGATATCGCCCTGTCCCAAAAGCAGGCTGACGATCCCCAGCAAGGCCAGCGTCAGGTTCAGCTCGTCAGGAATGATCCCGAAAGCCAGATCAATCAGCGTGATGGCCGCCAGCAGCCCAAGGGCCAGACAGACGGGAATCATGATCGGCTCCCATCCAGCGATGGCCACGGCGGCGGCTCCCAGAACGAAACCGGCCAACTCGACCGCCGGCTGGGGCCACAGGCCCTTCCTTTTGCCACACGGGCAGGGCAGAGCTTTGGCGTTCGTGCGGAAAAGCCAGCCGAAAAGCGGGAAATATTCATGCACCTGAAGGGGGCGCAGGCAAAAGAAGCAGTGCGGCTTGCGGCTTTCGCCAGGCAGGCGGTCGGCAGAGCGTTGCCCGAAATGCGCGGCCAGCGAGGCCGCCAAAAGCCCCAGAGCACCACCTTTTAAAAGGTCGAAGATCAGGGTGAAAAGCTCGTTGGGTTCCATGAGAGACGTTTTCCTAATTCGGTCTTAGAATTTGTTTGGCCGTGTCGATCAGGTTTTGGACGTTTTTAAGCGAGGTGTCAAACATGCCCTGTTCTTCCTCGTTAAGGGGAAACTGGATGATTTTCTCAACGCCGCCCGCGCCGATGACCACGGGGACGCCCGCGTAAATATCCTTCTGGCCATATTCGCCGCTTAGATAGGCGGCGCAGGACAGGATGCGCTTTTGGTCCTTCAGATAGCTTTCGGCCATCTGGATCGCGGCGGTCGCTGGCGCGTAAAAGGCCGAGCCCGTTTGCAACAGCTTGACGATCTCCGCTCCGCCGTCGCGTGTGCGGGCGACCAGTTCGTCGATACGCTTATGGGTGATCCAGCCCATCGTGACAAGATCATGCAGGGGGATGCCCGCCACAGTCGAAAAGCGGGTCAGCGGCACCATCGTGTCGCCATGGCCGCCAAGGATAAAGGCCGAGACATCCTCGACCGACACGCCCAGTTCGGCGGCCAGAAAGGTGCGCAGCCGCGCGCTGTCCAGAACACCGGCCATGCCGATGACATGATGGGGCGCAAAGCCGGTGACCTGCTGCATGACCCAGACCATCACGTCCAGAGGGTTGGTCACGACGATCACAAAGGCGTTCGGTGCAAAGGTTTTGATCTGCTCGCCGACTTGCTTGACAATATGCGTGTTAATGCCGATCAGGTCATCGCGACTCATGCCAGGTTTGCGGGCTTGCCCCGCCGTCACAATGACCACATCGGCATCCTGCATCAGGGCATAGTCGCTGCCGCCATAGCACGAGGCATTGGCCGAAGCGATGGGGCAGGACTGGCTGATATCAAGGGCCTTGCCCGCAGGGACGCTGTCGGAAATATCAATCAGGACAACGTCGCCCAGTTCTTTTTGCGCGGCTAAAAGAGCAATCGTGCCGCCGATTTGACCGGCACCGACAAGGGCGATTTTCTTACGCGTCATGGCTTTGTCCTTGCTTTGTTTTGCGGGAGCCGAAAGAATCGGCATCAAGCGGTTGACCGAGCCTAAGAATATGTATATTCCTTTCTCGGTGCAATCGCATATCAATATGCCCGTTTCAGGGCGATTTTCTTTCACTTGGGAGATCCGAATGAAAAAAGCGTCTCTTTTGGCCTTATCGCTGCTTGTTGCGGGCGGCCTTTTCTTTCCCTTCAAGGCACACGCGGCGGCTCCGGCCCGTCCCGATAACGTCATGAAGGTTCTTGAGTCGAATAAGGACCTCAGCAAGTTCACCGATGTCGTCAAGTCGGCGGGCATGGCGAGCGAACTGGAAAGCAAGGACGAGCGTTTGACCGTTTTTGCGCCCAACAATGCCGCGATGGATAAGCTCGATTCCGGCGTTCTGAAACGCGCGAAGGATGAGAAGGACGGCCTGAAAACATTCGTGAAATATCACCTCATCAAGGGCAGCGTTGTTTTCTCTGGCAACATCAAAGGGCGTCGCGCCAGTCCCAGCACGGCGGCGGGCGAGATGATGGGCTTTGACGGCACGGGCAAGGAACTGAAAGTCAATAATGGCGTTATCACCACCCCCGACCTGTCGGCCATGAACGGTGTCGTTCAGGTTGTCAGTGCCGTGCTGGTCCCCGATTCGCTCCGCGATCCCAAGATCAAGGAAGAGGAACGCGCCAAGGCCGAAAAAGTCATGAAGGATGAAATGGAAACGCGTCAGAAGGAGATGGAGGCTCGTCAAAAGGAAATGGAAGCCAAGATGGCCAAGGAAGCCCCGAAGGCTCCCGCTAAGGCCGAAGAAGCCGCCAAGGCTCCGGAAGCCCCCAAGGCTCCCGAAGTGGCCTCGCCTGAAGCACCGACCGCTCCTGCCGCTCCCGCTCCTTCTGAAAAGAAGGAAGAAAAGACCGGCTGGCGCAAGTGGTTCAACTAACCACGGCCCGTTCAGACCAAACGAAAAAGGCGGGTTTCCCCGCCTTTTTTGTTGAGCATAAGGCCGCCAGTTTATCTCCCCGCTTTAACCCCCTCCACAATTGCCGTGCCCATTTCTTGGGTTGAGACGCGGGTGGTGCCTTCGCTGGCAATGTCGGCGGTGCGCAGGCCTTTGTCGAGGGCGGCGGCGACGGCGGCGCGGATTTTGCCGCCAAGGTCGGCGCGGTCAAACGAGAGCTCCAGCATCATCGCGGCACTGAGGATCATGCCGATGGGGTTGGCGAGGCCTTGGCCCGCAATATCGGGCGCGCTGCCGTGGATCGGCTCAAAAAGCGCGCTCTTGCCGCCGATGGAGGCGGAGGGCAAAAGCCCCAGCGAGCCGGACAGGACGGCGGCTTCATCGGACAGAATATCGCCGAACATATTGGGGGTCAGCATAATATCAAAACTGGACGGCTGGCGGATGATTTGCATCGAGGCATTGTCCACATAAAGGTGCGACAGCTCGATGTCGGGATAGGCCTTGTGCTCTTCCTCCACAATCTCGCGCCAGAAACGCATGGACTCCAGCACGTTCGATTTGTCGATGGAGCAAACTTTCTTGCGGCTCTTGCGGGCAAGGTCGAAGGCGACTTTCGCAATGCGACGGATTTCATCCTCGCTATAAACCATCGTGTTGAACGCGGTGCGCTTGCCGTTTTCATCTGTGCGCACACCACGCGGCTCACCGAAATACACATCGCCCGTCAACTCGCGCACGATGGTGAAGGACACGTTTTGCAGAAGTTCGGGGCGTAGTGGCGAAAAGGCGGCAAGCTGCGGCCAGATGGAAAGCGGGCGCAGATTGGCATAAAGCCCCAGCGTTTTACGAATGGCGAGCAGGCCTTTTTCTGGGCGTTCGGCCAGTGGCAGGTTATCCCATTTCGGCCCGCCGACGGCACCGAGAAGAACCGCATCGGCCTTTTGCGCCGCTTCCTGTGTTTCGGCGGGGAAGGGCGAGCCTGTGGCTTCAATTGCCGCGCCGCCGATCAGCCGCTCGGTCATCGTGAAGTCGATCTCGCCCGCAAAGCAATCCAGCACGCGCTTCGCTTCGTTCATAATCTCGGGGCCGATTCCGTCTCCGGCAACAATCAAAATGTTTGGCATAGTGTGTCTCCTGTTGGTGGGTTGTTGAGTATAAACTCGTCTTTCCGGAGAAACTTTCTTTTCGTCGCTGCTTAGCGGCGAAAGAAAGTTTAATCCGGAACCCAGCCGCTTTTTGCAGCATTCGCTGGATTCCGGATCTGCGCCCCACTGCCTTGACGGCATTGGGGCTTGTCCGGAAAGACGAGGGAAAGTTTCGTTTTCACCTCAACCACGGTTGTTGGGTGAAGCGGGCGTCTTCGAACGCGTCGATCTCGGCTTTGTGGCGCAGGATGCCTTCAATCGCATCGAGGCCTTCGGTCAGGATTGTCTTGATGTTCGGCTCGATCTCGAAGCTAGAGGTT
>JAQUHK010000202.1 GCA_028683655.1 Alphaproteobacteria bacterium | reverse complement strand
GCAATCGAAGCATACGCAGATCATCCGTTGCGACGGTGGATGACAGAAGAACTAAAAGACGAAGAAGATATCCACTTCACTGTTGACACGCAATGGGATCGCTGGTCTGGTAAAGTCTCTCATCTTAAGCTCAAATCAAACGGCAATAACCGTGATCGTCTGACTATCCACCTAATTGACGAATACGAGCATCTCAAGAAAATCACATGCTACTCGAACCCGTTCCTGCCGCCTGAGTTCCAGTTCCCGAAGATCTGGATGTACGCGGGTCCGTCCGTGCTCGGTATTAAGACCATTCTGTTCACAAACTTGCTGCGACGATTCACGCCACTGTGGACACTACCAGAGAATATCTACGACGAAGCTAACTGGCTACAGAATCTCGATCCAGAGCACTGGCCGATCTTCATCAAACCGTCTGCTCTTCTCGACGACACGTCGATGTGGACGGTCATCGCTACACGTTTCGGCAACGCTCACGACGTCATCACGCCGATTCTCAAGGATGCCGGTCTGTGTATCACGTACCATCGCTGGCTACCAGGCGACCCGCAACCAGCACCAGCGCACGCAACGCTCACCAGGCCGACTCTCGTCTTCGATGTCGTGGACAAATCAGGTGTTCGTGGCCCCTCTGGCAACATGGTCGACGGTCTACTCTCATTCACATCTCGGATCGCATCTGACGGCGTGCAGGAGATTGTTGAAACTGTAGACCCCGGTGCTCCCCCACCTGAGTACGACACTCCAGGCTTCTTCGGCACCAAGAAGGAACTGCCCTGGGTGTTCTATCGCAACGCAATGCGAACCGGTCTGTCCGGCATCTCCAGTTGGGAGATGAACATACACAAGGCACTTGCCGGGGCAATCGTCACCGGTGGTAAGAGTCCTGGATGGGTGAACTCCGGCATCAAGCTCATCCTCAATGCTGCGCTGGGCTATATCGGTCTTCTCTTCGGTAACCCAGCGCTGGGTATCGGCATCTTCGAGAAATACGTTGAAGATGTCATTCTCGCATTCCACCGTATCGGTCTATCAAACAGACAAGAATTGATGGGTCGTGGTCGGTACGGCGAACACTGGGAACCCGTGTCAGGGACAGGCTTCTCGCTGCCCGCGCTGCAAGCGTTCCGTGTCGGTCAACAGAAGACACGCGCCTACACCAGCTTCAAGATCAGTGTCCGTGACGGTGCGCCGTACTGGTATGGAAAGCACATGACAATCGGTGATCGTGTCGTCGGTGAGATCAATGATTCAAAAAATCTCTACGTCGACCAAATCTTTGCGTCGGAGTTGTCCTGGTCACGAACACAGGACCCTATTCGCAATCTCAGCATCGGAGACGACTCTGCCGAAGACCCGCTGGGCACACTTCTCGGGCGCCAACTCGAGCAGGTTAGAGCTATAATGCAATCAATTGCAGTCGAATCCTGACACAGAGAAGAGAAACGAATGTCTGACGAATCAGTGTACGAGTACCGCAACGCACCGGAGAAAGAAAAGGAAGTCAAGGCGCAACTTGGAATCAAGTCACCATCTGATGAGCCAGAGATCTCTATCAACGCTCAAGACTATCCACTACCGCACGAGTTCATGTGGGTCATGCGCGGCGTGCCGATGGGCAAGCACGGCGATGTCGAGATTCCTCCAATCAATATTCCTCCCGAGTGTCAGCATGCGTTCGCGGTGCATCTCAAACTCTGCGGCTTCGAACACAATCCGGAGAAGCAAGTCATCGTCCACATCAAACCCGAGGTGGGAGATGACACTCCGATGAACCCTGGCAAGTGGGTTCGCAAAAGCGACGTGCCTCCAGAGGATGAGCACACGATCTCGTCTGCTACCTCTGCTGTTGAGCCGGATCTGTCAATGCTTGACAAGGAACATCTGGCTGTTCTCGAAGCTGCAATTCAAAAAGCGCGTATCGCGCAAGATATGGCCGCACAAGGTGATCCTGAGGCCCGAAAAGCGGCTGAAGCTACACTTACGCCAGAAGCGCCCTCTAGGATGCCCACTGAAGCGGAGTTGAAGGCTGCCATGGATCTTCACTCCGAGACCGTGAGAGACCCTGACACTGGACCATTTGACGACAGCGCTAGCTCTTAAGGAGATGTCGACATGACAAACCCACTGGACGGGCCCCCACCGGCAAACGAACCGCCGGAGGACTCCTACACCCCAGCAACAATCTCGTCAATGCAGAATGTCTCTCAGGCGAGTATCGGACTCGGCAAAACTCTCGATACACAAAATCTTCTTGGCCTTCTTGGCGACTCGTTCATTACAAACATCCTCAGCGGATTCGCGAGTATCGGCGCTGCGGTCGGCAACGTGCTCAACGACATTGCCAATGCGCTCTTCGGCGGCATCATAGCCAACGATCATCCTGCGTTGGACAGAATCAAAGACGGACAGCTAGAGCTGCGCAATCGAATCGAATTGTTCGATGAGGTGTCCGGCTATGGCTGTACGTACATGAAAGAGAATCGCTACAAAACTCGGCGGGTCTGGCATCTCATGGAGTTCAACGGTATTCTTGGACCCGACCCCAAGAACTGCGTCTTCAGTGACCACATGTTCACTCTTGCGAAAGGCACCTGGGAAGTGTCTGTCATGTTGACACATGACCAGCATGGTGGCGGAAACGTGCAAAG
>JAQUHK010000201.1 GCA_028683655.1 Alphaproteobacteria bacterium | reverse complement strand
CAAGTGGGACGCATGTTCCAATTCAACAAGACCCCAGAGGCTTACGCTAAGGACCGTCTACAGACCTACCCAGAAGGTCGCGGAAACCTAACCCTTGCCAAGTTCACTAATAAGATCCTCAACATTGCGGAAGAGCCAGAAGCTAAGTAAGCTGGCTTGAGCACCCCCTAACCCCAAACACCAAGGAGTCCCCAAATGGGTTTTTCAATTGATATTTCTCGCGTTAAGAATGAAGACGTCGAGGTTGCTCGACTCAAGTCCGGTGGCGGAAACCGCTACGACGGACCCACCCCGCCAGCTGACGTATACAACGCTGTTGTCAAGAAGGTCTACATTCGTGAGTCCAAGACCGGCAAGCCAGCTCTCAACGTTCTCTACGAAATCAAGGAGACTGGCGCTAAGGAAGTCTATAACGGCTGCTCATTCTTCCAGTGGCTGTCTATCCCGGTAGATCCTACCGACTCCGCTTTTACCTATCAGGTACAGGGTATCGACAACTTCCTCCTCTCCATCTCAAGCGGAACAATTTCTTACGAAGATTTTGTTGAGATTGCTACTAACGGCAAGATTGTTCTTAAGGACCCTCAAGGTTACGAAAAGAACAAGAACAACGAGGTCGAGAAGATCGGAACTCTGCGCATCACCGGAGAACAGACCGCAAAGGTCAAGACTCGCACTGGCGAGTACCAAGGAAAGGTACGTGTCGAGGCTCACTACTTGGTCGATGTTCCTGCCAAGGGTGGCAGCAAGGCATCCGCTCCAGCGGTCGCTGACGACTCTCTGTTTGACGATGGAGATCTAGAAGAATGGTTGAATGACAATGAGTAAGATCGACGTAACTATCTACGAGAAAACTCAGTCACCGTGTCCTTACTGCGATAATATGCGTCGCCACTTCCTGTCATGGCAGGCAAAGAGTACCGACACGGTAACCGCAGAGTTTAAGTCCGCAGAGGAAAATGTAGACACTCTCATCACTCTGGGTGCTACCGCAGCACCTGTGTACATCATTAAGCGCGGAAAGAATGAATCCATCGTTTATGGTAACAATCCAGATGTTCTTATCGACTCCTTAGAAGGGGTTGACGGGGTTTGGGACTTCTGATATAATGTCTAATAGGAGAGAGGCCTACTCCCCTCTCTCCTGTCGGCTTTCGTAGCTCAATGGATAGAGTCATCGGTTTCTACCCGATAGGTTGGGGGTTCGAGTCCCTCCGAGAGCACAGAGGTCGCCACGGACTACGCCTTCATAGTTTAACCCCTGGAGCTGGCCGACTGGTCCACGTTACGGACTAATTCGGATATAGCTCAATTGGTAGAGCAGCGGATTCCAAATCCGTAGGTTGCAGGTTCAAGTCCTGCTATCCGGGCAGAGTCAACCAGGTGCAGCCATAGTTGACAGGTTCGGGGTCTGCATAGCCCACGGAACCAACAAGCCAGGCGTTTGAGGCTGGACGAGTGGCCATCGTTATAGGGCTCGCATGGTGAAGAGCGTTAACATTCCCCTGACCTCATACAGAGAAGCCTTTCGAGGTGACGCACTGTATGGGGCTTGTAACCCGCACCGGCGAAGTTGGAGAGTCGCACCTGACTGTAAATCAGGCACCTCGGTTGAGTAGGTTCGAATCCTATGTGCGGGACTTGTGCTTCCAAAGATATGTGTTATACTAAGGAAGTCAAGAACGGGCACTTGGCCTCCATCATGTTCATCGGCGTGATGGAGTGAAAACTTTTAAAAAGGATACAAAATGAATGTCAATGTAAGACTTAAAAGGGCACGAAAAGTAATCTCCCACAACAACGTCGCCAAGATGAGAAAAGAATCTAATGGAACCCTAATCCTTAGCTTCGTCGAAGGTGCCGACGTCATCTATCCCGCTTTTGTGTGGAAAACAGTGGAACAGGTAGACTAATGACTCTCTTATCTCTATACACCCACATCGTCCTTTCTGTATTTAAGATCGGAGAGGCTGTCACCGGTCTCTACCCGCGAGAGCAGAAGGATCTCCTCGCAGAGGCGGTTGGCCTCGGACCTTCCGCAGGAGTTGCGGACATCCTCATCGCTCTGCTATCCTCATAGACCCAGCTCAGAAAGGATTACCATGACCATCGTCTATAACCCGCCAGAAGAGCACAAATGCCTGCCTCCTAGGAGCGTTGACAGAGAGATCCGCATTGGGGCAATATGGAAGTGCGAGTGCGGAGACCTCTTCGAGCTTGTTTATCCTGAGCTCGCATTTTCATATTGTATCTGGAAGAGGCTCGACAGATTCTGGAATTGGCATCTATACAGGGAGTACAAAGACAAATGAAATTCATCAACCTTCACGGACATTCGAGTTTTTCGTACGGCGACGGCCATAAGCTGCCCCGAGACCACGTACAGCGGGTGAAAGAGCTCGGAATGGACGCAATGGCGCTCACCGAGCACGGAAACACCTCCAGCCACGTCCAATTTGAGATCGCAGCTACCAAAGAGGGAATCAAGCCAATCTATGGAGTAGAGGCCTACGTAGCTCCCAAAGGGGAGAAGAGGAAGTTCCATCAGACAATCCTCGCAATGGATGAAGAGGGCTATCGTCAGCTCAACCGACTCGTAACCCGCTCTTGGGGAGAAGGCTTCTACTACGAGGCTACCGTAGATCCTGAGTGGCTTCTCGACAAAGAGCAGACCTCC